>JACQLT010000007.1 GCA_016203945.1 Parcubacteria group bacterium
AAGGCTGCGCGAGATTCTGTGCGGGTAGCTGCGGTAGCCTTAGCCCAGATTCCTCGAGTGAACGAGGTGGAGGTTTCTTCTGAATCCGTAACCGAATAACCCAATCCATGAACACAAAGAACATTATTCTATTGATTGTTGTTGTAGCCGCAGGTGCGTTGTTGTTCTGGATGTGGCAGCAGGGAGTATTGCCCTTCGGGCAGCAGGCAGAAGCGCCCGCAACGGAACAGGGAGATACGACAACAGCCATTCAAGGACAACTTGATGCGGTTGATCTCGGAGATCTGGACGCAGAACTCCAGGGCATTGATACGGACTTGAACAGTCTGTAGAACGATGAATCCGTCCGCGTCCTGCGCGGGCGGGTTTGTTTTTTGCGGCAGCTCTGTGGTATGATAGGTTCTATGAAGCACTATGTATGCACGGGAACGTGCGGAGGGACAGCGGAAACGCCAGGCACCTGCCAGGCCTCCGACTGCAACCGGTACGACCAGCCGTTGAAGGAATGCGAGTGCCAGGACGGTCTGCACGCGCAGATATTGGAAAACGACGCCAATCATCAAGAAGGATCAAGAAGCACTGAGTGACGCATGCGCATTGAAATCAAGGGAACAGAACTTGTTGTCACCCCGGCTCTAAAAGAATACATAGAAAAGAAATTCCAGCCGATTTCCCGTTTCTTGAAGCGATATGAGCAGGTGGTAGAGCATGTATTGTTTGTAGAAATTGCTCGGACGACAAAACATCATCATAAGGGTCCCATATTCTACGGAGAAGTCACCCTGAGTATTCTGAAAAAGGTGTTGAGGGCAGAGGTGACGGCCTACGACGTGAGGCTCGCCATTGACCAGTTGAAAGACATGCTCAAAGAAGAAATTGTGCGGTATAAAGAGAAAACACATACTCACAAGAGAAGGTAACTTTTGCAGATATGTTTTCTTCATTCATTGTTTCCATTCTCAAGCGTATGCGGCTCAGACAGGTGTGGGCGCATTGCGACATACCCTGCGGCATTTATACCGCAGACCCTGCGGTTGTCGCAGCCAGGACCTGCCTCAAGATGGTGGAGAAGATACTGAATCTTCTCCCAGCAGAAGAGAAGAGCGTTGATGCTGTGCGTAATTTCCATAACGCAATGACGCGGTATGTTCTGGTGAAAGAACAGCACGCGCAAAAGTGCAAAGAGGAGCTTCTTATCCTCTGGACCGACTATTGTAAGCCAGAGCATCTCGCGATGTTTCCGGATTTGCACGAGAAGTTCTGGAAAGCCGCAAAGCTGTGCTCCAGGGCAAAGCAGGAGGTAAGCCTGGAAGGAGCTCGGGCGCTCCTTGCAGCC
>JACQLT010000002.1 GCA_016203945.1 Parcubacteria group bacterium
CCAAAAGTTGAGCTTCTGGTATTTAACCAAAGACTTACAAGACCGGCTACGGACCCTTTACGCCCAATAAATCCGGATAACGCTCGGGGGTTCTGTATTACCGCGGCTGCTGGCACAGAATTAGCACCCCCTTATTCCCAAGGTACCGTCACTCTTGCGAGTTCTTCCCTTGGAAAAGCGGTTTACAACCCGAAGGCCTTCATCCCGCACGCGGCGTCGCTCGATCAGGCTTTCGCCCATTGTCGAATATTCTCGACTGCTGCCACCCGTAGGTGTTGGGCCCGTGTCTCAGTGCCCACGTTGGGGAACGCGCTCTCACGCCCCCTACCCGTCATAGCCTTGGTGAGCCGTTACCTCACCAACAAGCTGATAGGCCGCAGGCCCTTCCCAAAACGAATTGCTCCTTTACTCCTTCGATTGCTCTCAGGAGACCATCGGGTATTAGCCCCGCTTTCGCGAGGTTATCCCCGTTTTTGGGGTAGGTACCTACGTGTTCCTAACTCGTCTGCCACTAGACATACGACATTCTTGACTTGATGTAATCGCATCTTGAACAAAGTATGCCCCGTTCGACTTGCATGCCTTATCCACGCCGCCAGCGTTCATCCTGAGCTAGGATCAAACTCTCTTAAAGAAACTCCTTGCGGAGTTAAAATCGGAACAACTCTCAGGAATCAACTGACTCAATATATTGTCAAAGTTCTTGGATCTGGCCCGCCTTCGCCAAGCTTCGGCGCGGCAAGCAAAACAAATCCCGAAGATATTCATCATCATAAATACCTTCGGGAGCTGTCTTTGGATGCGACTTGTACTCAACCCTTACATATGGGTGATGCCATCGTAGCCGAACAGAACATGTCTGTCAACCCCGTTTTATCCCGCACAAATTTACTTTATGTATGAGCCGCCTGTCAGAATCGAACTGACGTCTGTGCTTTACAAAAGCACTGCTTTACCACTAAGCTAAGGCGGCAAAGATGGACGCTTTACTTCTCTTCTTTCTTCTTTTTTCTTAATCGGCCCCAGTAATCTTCAGAAAAGCTCTTTGGCTTCTGGGGAACCTTTTTCCCGTTCTTCTCTTGCGTGCGGGTACGCAAGCGCTCCAGCCATGTGCCCACGACGCGTTCTGAACGCAGCATGAAAATTCTGGTTTTGGAAAGGATGCGGTGCAGCAGCTTTTCTGGATGGTTGTTCTGGGCAACCGAAGAACGCTGTAAAGAAACAAACCACGCTTTCATAACGTCTTTCCAGGTAACATTATCCTGGTGAGCTACGACCTCCTTCAGTTGGGGAAGCTTCTTTGTCACGATGTATATGATCCCCCCAAAACTGCAGAGCCATACGACGAAGACGGTTAGAAAAAAAATCATTTGATTAGAGTTCAAATCGTATGAATCGTTCCACAACGATATTTTCTCCGAGCTTCGCTATCATCTCCTCTACAAGATTGCGTATGGTTTTGGAGGCGTCCCGCACGTATTGCTGGTCCAAAAGAGAAGGAACGTCTGCAGGATCCATGGAAACAACCTGGAGCGCGAGCTCGTGGCAAAGATTCTTAAAGTCAGCTGACCTGCTCACGAAATCGGTCTCGCAGCGCACCTGCACCATCGCCGCTACCTTGCCGGTGGCGTGTGCGTAGACCCCCACCAAGCCCTCTTTCGCTTCTCGCTTCTGCTTGCGCTCGGCCACTTCCTTGCCCCATGCTCGAAGCAATCCCTTGGCTTTCGCCATGTCCCCCGATGCCTGTTCAAGGGCCTTTTTGCATTCGCCGACAGAGATGCCGGTTTCTTCCCTTAGTTGTTTGATAAGATCAATGGATACCATAAAGAGCATCTTGAATTTTGGAAAGAATGTATCGCACGGAACTCGGGGCGTCGTTGTTCGCGGGAATCGGATAGTCCACAAACTTGGGGTCGTTGTTGGTATCCGCTATGGCAACTACGGGAACGCTAAGCTTCTTTGCCTCGAGCACCGCAATTTCGTTCTCGTCCAGATCGCACACAAACACCGCAGCTGGAGCTCCGACAAGCTGCTTGATGCCTCCGAACTTCTCTTCAAGAGAGTTCATGCGCTTTAACAGTTCGGCCTGTTCTTTCTTGGTGTACTTCTGCCAGTCTCCCCGTTCCCTGGCAATACCCAGATCTTTCAACTCATCCAAGCGCTTTTGGGTCATGGTAAAGTTCGTGAGCGTGCCTCCGATCCACCGCTCAGCCACAAAGGGCAAGCCCAGCGCAAGAGCGGTTTCCTTCACGATTCCCCGGATAGATGTCTTCGTCCCCACCATGAGGATAATCTTGCCTTCCTCGCGAAGCTTCCTGAGAAACGCAATCGCCTCGTCAAGCTTGAGCTGCGTAAACTTCACGTCTATGATATGGATGGCGTTTCTCATCCCGGAAATATAGGGCCGCATATTGGGATGGGTTTTTGAGGTTTTGTGACCGAAATGCAAACCCGCCCGTATCATTTCTTGCGAAACAGGATCAACAGGAGCTTGAGATTTCATTTCTAGGGCTTCCATGTCCTTCTCTCTGTACCATAGTTGATTTTAGAAGGCAAGCGTGATATCATGCATCTACCGTGAAAAAAGAAGGGCATCCGACATACTATCCCAAAGCAAAGATCACGTGCTCCTGCGGCAACGTATTTGAGCTTGGGTCCACGCAAGAAACCCTTGAGATTGAAACGTGTTCTGCTTGCCATCCGTTCTTTACCGGACAAGAGAGGTCTGGGGAACGCGTCGGCCAGATCCAAAAGTTCAAGAAACGCCTTGCGGCAAAGCGTCCCCGGTAATGGACCTGAACAGTATCAGAGAAGAATATCGAGGAGTCCTCAAGGAACTCAGCAACCCTGACATCGTTTCAGATCGCCAGAAGTTTCAGGAGCTTGCCCGCAGCAAGGCCCGCTTGGAAAAGATCATCAGGAAGACGGACGAGATTGAGACCGTCGCACAACGCATTGAGGAAAACCAGCAGATCTTGGCCTCCCGCGAAGATGGAGATCTCTCGGCGCTGGCTGAGCAAGAGCTCCAGGGCCTTGTGAAGCAACATACGGAACTCCAGAAAGAACTGGAGGATTTGTCGCATGAGAAAGAAGAGCGCGGAGCCCTGATCATGGAGATACGCCCCGGTACCGGAGGCGAAGAAGCCGCATTGTTCGCGGCCAGCCTGCTCCGCATGTACACCAGGTTCTCAGAACGCAGGCACTGGAAATACAAGCAGCTGAGCATAAACGAAACGGAGCTCGGCGGCGTAAAAGAAGCGGCCCTGGAAATTGAAGGGGAAGGGGCCTTTGCTGTGCTCCGTCACGAAGCAGGGGTGCACCGCGTCCAGAGGATTCCCGCAACCGAAAAGGCAGGAAGGGTGCATACCTCGACAGCTTCGGTCGCAATACTGCCAAAACCGGAAGCAGGAGAACTGATCCTTCGTCCGGACGACTTAGAGGTTGATTTTTACCGGTCTTCGGGAGCCGGAGGCCAGAACGTGAACAAGCGCGAAACCGCAGTGCGTCTCACGCACAAGCCAACGGGCATCGTGGTCACCTCGCAAACCGCCCGCACGCAACCGGAAAACAAGGAATACGCGCTTTCTCTACTGGCCGCCCGCGTCCTGAAAAAACAACAAGAAGAAAAAACCGGCAATATCGCCGAAGCGAGGCGAGGGCAAATCGGCAAGGCAATGAGGGCTGAAAAAATCAGAACGTACAACTTTCCTCAGGATCGGCTCACTGACCACAGAATCAAAAAAACCTGGCACAATCTGGAACAGATCATGGCAGGCGACCTCGACCCAATCTTCGAATCCTTTTCTTCTTCATCATAATTATAAGAGGGCGAGCGCTTTCTTCTATTGTAGGGCGAGATCTTTACCAGCTCCTGCGGCAAGAGCTTTGATATCGTCTTCGTATCCTTTGGCAATCGCCATCACCGAGTCGCCGTAAAAACGGTACCGCGTATTCGTGCTGCCCGAGAAATAGATCATGGCGGCCCGCCACTCAGCCGTATACGTCTGTTTCGCGGCGCCAGAATCAACCAGTAACACGGCAGCTGCCATGAAGGCGTCTTTAATATTCCAAGGGTCTCCCGGGCGCCCGAGGATATCTTTCAATTTCTTTTCATATAACGCCCATGTTGAAGGGATGAACTGGGCAGGACCCATAGCTCCCCCATATCCTCCGACCGACGGAATCGGGCAGGAAACTGGGGTCTTAGAAGCATCCCTTCCCAGTTCTCCTGTGATGCGCAAGAAGGGTTGCACATCACGCGAGGGCTTCATGACGTTCCGTATTGCAGCTCCCGTGCGGATGCTTATTCCCCCGCCAGTCGCTGCATCTGTCATGTAGCACTGACCCACATTCTTTCCCAAATTAGATTCCTGGGTGAGGACGGCTAGCAAGAGAGCAGCCCTGATCCCGGTTCTCGCAGAAACCTCCTGGGCAATGGCCAGCGCCTCTCCGAACGTGGGGGCATCTGGCACACCGACAATATCAAAAATCCGGTTTCTGATTTCCTGCGCACGCAGCCGAGTGTTTGCAAGCTGCTTTTGATATTCAGCCTCCTTTCCCTGTGTCTGTTGGAGCAGACGCTCCTGCTCTGCCTTTGCCGCCTGGGTCTGCTGGCGCTGCAGGATCTGGATCTTCACGAAGTTCTCTTCTTCTTGCTTGTCCGTCTCTAATGAAACCTTCTGGTCCTGGAGATAGACGTTCAAGTCCTGAATATCTAAGAGCAACGCCCGGTTTCTTGCGTTGAGAGAATCAAGCGCCACGAGATTCTCAAAGAATTCCGAAAGGTCGGATCCCGTAAGGAGAATTTCCAGCGCGGTTTTCTGATCTTCTTCGTAGATGCGCTGAAGAATATCTCCCAGCTGAGCTTTCTTGTCTTCAATATCCCGCCCGGTCTTATCTATAGAGGACGAGGTGTCCGCAATCTGCACCTTCAGATCTGAAATGAGTCTGTTCGACTGGGTAATCTGCAGGTTGAGCTTTGCGATCTGGTTTTTGACAATAGTAATCTGATTCTGCAAAGTCTTTTTTTCCTGCTGGGTCTTCGTAATATCCTGCTCGTATTGCTGAATCTGCTGCTCCAATTGCTGAAGCTCCAGCTCCAACTGGCTCCGTTCTTCCTGGGGGGTGAGAGCAAACACGCCGCCAAGCGGCAAAAGAAAAACAAGCATCAAGGTCGTTGCCGCGGCTTTTTTCGGAAACCTCAAAATGCTCATTCCTGAGTTGGCGTTGATTCGGCTGACTCTTCTTCTGGTTCCTCTTTCTTTTCTTTCTCTATCTTTGCCACCTCTTCCACGCGTTCCTCCACCGGAGTGGCTAACTCTTTCTCAACATCGGTCACGGGAACCACCTGAGCCACGACGTCTTCAAGGGTATGCTCTATGGTCACGCCCTCTGGTATTCGTATGTCTTTTACGAAAATGCGGTCTTCAAAGGTAGCCAAACTCTCCACGTTGCAGATAAGCTCATGGGGAAGATTCTGGGGAAGCGCGGAAACCGAAATCTCCTGGATATGCCTAATAAGCGTGCCGCCCAGTTCCTTTACCGCAGGAGCTTCTCCTTGGACCGTGATGGGCAGATCAACCTTCACCTTCTTGTCCAACGGAGGCTCGTAGAAATCAATATGAATGACGGTACCCTGCAAAGGATCACGCTGCACGTCGTGGATGAGCACAGGCACCTTCCGATCCCCAACCTCCAGGCTCAACAGCGTGCTCTCCCCTGCTTCCTTGAAGGCTTTCTCAAACTCCCTCTGTTCCACGGAAATCATCTGGCTCTTGCTTTTGGGTCCATACAAAACAGCAGGGATCTTTCCTGCTCCCCGTAATGCGTTCGTTTTTCTGCCTTGTTCCTGGCGTAGACTCGCCTGAATGCTGGTCATACCTTCACCCTATCAGAGGCTCCGAACAAAATCAACCCCGTAATTCACTACGGAGTCAATCCCTATACATCATTTTTGAGATGAACGCACGAGTTTGTCTGCTTCTTTCGCAGACCGGAATTCTTTTACCTTCACCCATTTGTTGGGCTCCAAGCGCTTGTATATCTCAAAAAACTCTTTGATTTCTTTCCTCATAAAGTCCGGAAGGTCGCTCACCTCTTTTATGTGCTGCCACCTGGGATCAAGCTTTGCCTGAGGAACCGCCACCACCTTGTGATCCACGCCGGATTCGTCCTCCATCTCAAGATAGCCGATGACCTCGGCCTCAACAATGCATCCCGAAAACGTAGGAAATGAGACGAGGAGCACGGCATCCAGAGGATCCCCGTCTTCCCCTTTTGTGCCTTCAATGAACCCGTATTCAAAGGGAAAAGCAACGGGCCCGTGCAGCGCCCGGTCCAGCTTTATTTGGCCTGTGCTTTCGTCCCGCTCGTACTTATTATGAGATCCTTTGGGAATCTCGACAAAAATCTTGACCGTCATATGGTAGCTGCCATTTGCTGCACGTGCTTCACGAGCGTCGCAACGTACCCCCATTCGTTATCGTACCATGAAAGCACTTTCACAAGATCTCCGCCAACGACCCTGGTGCTCTCCAGGTCAACGATTGCCCCATACGGCTCTCCGACAATGTCAGAAGAGACAAGCGGATCGTTCGTTACCTTTAGAATACCCTGCCACCTGGGTTCTTGCGAGGCTTGGGTCAGTGTGTCGTTGATTTCTTCTGGCGATGTCTTCCGTTTTGCCAGAAACGTGATGTCTGCGATGGAACCCGTGAGCGTAGGGACGCGAAGGGCTATGCCGTCAAACTTTCCCGCAAGCTGAGGAATGGCCCGGATGACGGAAATCGCGGCTCCCGTGGACGAAGGAACGATATTAAATGCTCCGGCCCTCCCCCGTCTGAAATCCTTGCCGCGCGTGGGGCCGTCCACCAAGTTCTGCGTTGCGGTATACCCGTGCACCGTGTTCAAGGATGCCTTCAGAATGCCCGGATTTTCACTTAATATTTGCACGACAGGGGCTGCAGCGTTTGTCGTACAAGAACCGTTGGAGGAAATGAGACAGGTCTTGAGATGCTCCTCGTTCACTCCCATGAGAATGGTTTTGAATTCGTCTCGATCCTCATCTTTTGCAGGAGCCGTAATGACAACGCGCCTTGCCCCTGCCTTCAGGTGTACTTGAGCTTTCTCATACGACTCAAATACGCCGGTCGCTTCCACGACAATATCAATACTCATCTTCTTCCAGGGCAGGGCCGAGGAGTCTTTGACCTGCGAAAACGCAATGCGCTTGCCCTCGCAAACAAGCACGCCTCCGTCTGCCGTCTTTTCTACAACCTCTACGTTTGCCGCCAGCTTTCCGTATACAGAATCATACCTGAGCAGATAGGCAAGGTTCTCAATGTCGCCCAGGTCATTGATGGCAACCACCTGAATATCCTTTGCCTTGATTGCCTGCCTAAAAAATAGGCGCCCTATCCTCCCGAACCCGTTGATTGCGACTGTCTTCATGAATTATCCAATCACCTCGGAAATCGCATCAATGACATCCATTGCGGTAAGAGATTCCTTGAGTTTAGCTCCCGCGAGCTCCCCTGCTTTTCCGTTGATGTAGGCTCCGGCAGCTGCGGCCAGCATCGGGGAGATTTCGCGGGAAAGCAAAGCTCCTATGATCCCGCTCAGCGTGTCTCCCAAGCCGCCTCCCGACATATACGGAGAACCCGTTTCGTTGGTGATGACTTCCTTGCCGTCTGAGGCGATATCTATGGCGGCCTTTAAAAGAATGGTTGTCTGCAGCCGGGCCGCTTCCTGCTGCACCACCTTTATGCGTTCCTCGTGAGGAAGCTCGCGCACCTCTTTTCCGGTCAGCAAAGCGAATTCAAATGTGTTTGGGGTGACGACAAAAGGCTTTCCTGCCAACACCCCAGGGTTTTTTGCCAAGGCGTGAATGCCGTCGGCATCAATGACAGCAGGAATATCCGTTGCCGCGAGATAGTCTGCAATCGTCTGAAGCGTCTCTTCGGTCCTTCCCATGCCGCCTCCAATAAGAACCGCGACATTTCCGCGAGCTACCGCTTTGGCGCTAGCCGTCATTTCAAGCAAGAGAGGCAAATCTTGTTTTGAAACACGGGTGTTTGCAATGGGGTATGCCGCGAGCAGCGGAGAAAAGGAAGCGATGATGTCAGCCGCTCGCTTGGGAGCGATGAGACGCGCCATGTCCAGACCCGCCCGATGTGCGGCGAGCGCAGAGAGCGCAGGAGATCCGGAGTAAAAGTCGGATCCTCCAATGATGATCAACAGGCCGTAGTCGTACTTCCGGACCTCGGAAGGACGGGGGGGATACACATTCTGAATGATGTCCTTGGTTGTCTTGATCATACAAGTTTTTCCTCTTTAAGAAATGTGGTCATCGCTGTTCCAAACTCGGGATGCTTGAGAGAAAGATAGAGGTTGGAACGAAGCCACCCTATCTTGTCTCCGCATTCCAGCCATCTTCCCTCTACTTCGTATCCATATACTATCTTACCATCTCTCAGCATCTGAGACAAAGCTTTGGCCAGCATGATCTCCCCCTTTTTGTTGGGGCTCGCTTTCTTCAGATACGAAAATACCTCCGGCGTGAGAACGGCTCTTCCCAGAAATACGAGGTTGGAAGGGGCGGAGCCGGGAGTTGGTTTCTCCACGAATTCTTTGAGCTTGTAGAACCGTTTGGCTATCTTTTCCACCTTAGCTACCCCATACGCAGATACCCGGTCCTCAGGAAGCTCATAGAGCGCGAGAACGGGTTTCTGGGCGGTCTTAAATACTCCCAGCAGCTGCTGGGCGCAAGGAACCCTTGCATCAACCACGTCGTCTGGAAACATGATAAGGCAGGGCTCTTCTCCCACAAGCTTTTTTGCCTGAAGAATCGCATGGCCATCCCCCAGAGCATGATCTGACACGAATGAGAATGTCATCCCCTCGCAAAGTTCCTCAATGCGCTTGAGAAGCTTAAGCAAATGTTCTTGCTTGCGCTCTTCCAGGGTTTTTTCCAGTTTTAGAGATCTCTTGAAATAGTCCTCAATGAATTTCCTGTTTGAGTTGACGACAAAAATGATCTCCGTAATACCCGAGGCCTTTGCCTCTTCCACCGCATATTGGATAAGGGGTTTATCCACGAGCGGCAGGAGCTCCTTGGGAATGACTTTGGAAATGGGCAAGTATCTGGTACCAAGGCCCGCAATGGGCACGATTGCTTTTGCTACCTCCATCTTTCTTCGGTTACCGTTTAACTTTCACCCGCAAAAAAGCGGGGACATCCCATTTCTTCTCCTCTTCCTGGATCTCCTGAAGCTTCCCGTCCAGCTCCTGCTTGAGATCTAGGGCGTTCTTTCTGGTTCTCTCTATTATTTCTTCCGTTTTCTCCTGTTGCCCGGCCAGGAGAATCTTTTTCACGCGCCTTGTTTTCTTTTGGACCATACGCGGTTTTTTCCGGGGCTCTACCGACTGCCTGCCGGCCCGCTTCGCCGAAACTTTAGCGAGGCGAGTAGGCATGGTTTTTTTCTCAGGTTCTCGGCTTACTCTGAGTTTGTCGAAGGGCTGTTTTCCTGCCTTGCCGGCAGGCAGGCCTTCCACGCACCCCACGGCAAACAGCATAATCCTTAACTTGTCCCTGAACTCGGGGCGGAGTGTAATGCCCAGAATGATGCGGGCTTTTGGATTCAGGGAGAAAATTCCCCTGCTCACGTCAGCCACCTCATGCATCTTGACGTTCTTATCTGCTACCAGGTGAAAGAGAATACGGTCCGCTCCCTCCACCCCGTACTCGTGAAGAGAGTTCGCGAACAGTGCGTTCAGCGCCCCCTTTGCGCGCTCGGGTCCTGCAGAAACCGCAGCCGCAGCATACGCAAGGCGGCCCCTTCCCTCAAGGACCGACCGCACGTCTGCAAAATCAATATTGATAAGACCAGGACTATGCAGGGCGTCAATGAGCCCCCCCAAAGAATCGGCAAGGTTCCTGTTGAGCTGCGAAAGGGCTTGCGGAAACGGAGTGACCTTCTCTATGGTCTTAAAAATCTGCTCGTTCGGGATAACGGTGTAGGCGTTCACGAGCGGGCGGAGCTTCTCTAGCGACAAATTCGCGATGTCTTTGCGCTTCTTTCCCTCGAACTCAAAGGGTAGGGTAAAAATGCCAAGCACCAGGTTTTTCGCTTCCCGGGCTGCTTCTGCGAACACGGGAACCGCCCCGGATCCCGTTCCTCCTCCCAGAGAAGCTATGAGAATGGAGATGTCCTGCCCTTCAAAAAGTTTCTTGATGCGGTCTTTCTCAGATCGCGCCGCCTGCTCTCCAAGACCCGCATCCATGCCGCAGCCCAGGCCTCGCGTGAGCTTCTGGCCGAAAGGAAATACGCGGACTTTCCCGGAAACTTTCTTTAAGTCCTGCATGTCGGTGTTGGCCGCGAAAAAATCAGCCCTCGGGACGCGAGACGCGATCTCCTCGACGATATTGCTTCCGCCTCCTCCGACGCCAACCACCCGGATTTTGGTCCGAGGGATATCAAACGAAGCGTCTGATTTTTTCTGCGTCCGCTTTGCCGAAGCTCCAGCGAGGCGAGCCGATTTTCTGGTCTTCTTTGCAGATCTGCGCTTTGCCTGCCTCGCCGTAGCTCGGCGAAAGCGGGTGGCCTTCTTGTTCCTACGGGCCTTTGACATATTCTTCAAGTGTAGGGACCGGGTTGTTCTTTGTCAAACCTCGTAGTAGAAATTTGATAATGCCCCAGATGATTTCTGGATCTGTTCTATGTAAACACGTTGTTCTCTTGCATTGACGCTTGTTTATCATATTGATCCGTACGGACATTAGATAGAAATTATTTTCAAATTTTCACTACGGGGTTGTACCCCCAGGCGCGTTTCCACGCAAAACAAAACCCCGCACGCAAGGCGTACGGGGAATTGGATGCTACCTATCTTAAGAGATCTCAGCGAGCCGGACGCTTTGACTTGTAGCACTCTTTGCAGAATATCGGGCGACCTTCGGCTGGCTGAAAAGGCAACTCGGTAATTTTTGTCCCGCACTCAGAGCACTGCCAGTCTCCCTGGATCATCGGCCTCGCAAAGGGTTTGTTGTTTTCTTCCACTGAATTGAAAAGTCAAATGGATATGTGATGTACCTCGACGCGTACAGACAATCATAGTATGGTATCCGTCTGCGCGAATGTCAAGTAAAGAGCTTATTGCACCCAGAGCAGTTCCACTTCAAACACGAGCGTTGAATTGGCGGGGATGCTGCCCACTGCGCGATCTCCGTAGGCTAATGCGGGAGAAATAGTGAGCTTTCGCTTCCCTCCCACTTTCATTCCCGGTATCCCCTGCTCCCATCCTTCAATGACGCTCCTCTGCCCGATGGTGAAAGAGAAGGGCTCTCCGCGGTCGAGCGAACTGTCAAACTTCTTCCCGTCCGCCAAGGTTCCCGTGTAATGCACGGATACCGTGCTCCCGGTTTTTGCTTCCGTTCCCGTCCCCACTACGATTTCCTCAATCCTCAATCCGTTTGGCTGTTCCATAGTTGGTGGTATAAATTGATCTTCTTGTGTCTGGAGGTTCAACAACCCCTTATTCTCCGAAGAGAAGCTGTCCGAGAACACGAAGTAGAGAATCCCTCCCGCGATGATAACGACTCCGATACTCAACAAATGAGATAGTTTCATATTGCTATCTATACGAACGATGGCTTCTATCCTGATAGCCGCTTCTTCTTCGGCTCCACGGCCGCTGCTGAGACCTATACTGCGGCCTGGGAGCTACAAACTGGACCCGCGGAAGCTCGGGAAGCCTAGATATTGGCAGAGGTTTTCGGATGAGGCGCTCAATCGCACGCACCTCGTGCTGTTCCTGGGGCATGGCAAAGGTAATGGCATGGCCCTGTGCTCCTGCGCGCGCAGTCCTGCCGATGCGATGGACGTAGTCGTCTGACGTGGAAGGCAAGTCATAGTTAATCACCAGTTCAATGCCCACAACGTCAATGCCGCGGGAAGCGATGTCTGTTGCGACGAGCACGCGGTATCTTCCCGACTTGAATCCTTCAAGGGCCTGCCTGCGCTGGCCCAGTGTCCTGTTTGAATGGATCTCTGCTGCCGCAACGCCGAGATTCTTAATGTGCCGCAAGATCTTGGTGGCCCCGTGTTTCGTCCTTGAGAACACCAGGGTCGGACCTTGATATGTCTCAAGCAGCTTTCCCAAAAGCGCTATCTTTTGTTCCCTGGGAACGATGAAAAGCTCTTGAGTGACGCCTTCTACGGTGGTGCCGCTGGGAGCCATTTCCACCCGCACCGGAAGCTTCATGGAAGCCGCGGCTATCTTCATGATCTCAGGCGGCATGGTGGCTGAAAACAGCATGGTCTGGCGCTCTTTGGGAAGGCGCTCTAAAATCTTCCTGATCTGGGGAAGGAATCCCATGTCAAGCATGCGGTCGGCCTCGTCCAGCACGACGATACCCACTTCGTCCAGGCGAATGGTCCGCTGTTCTAAATGATCGATGAGTCTGCCCGGGGTCGCAATGATGATATGGGGCCTTTTGGAAAGGGCATGGATCTGGGGGCCTATGGAAAGCCCGCCTATAAGGACGGCGGTCCTCAATCCCAACACGCGGCTCATCTTCTGTATCTCTTCGTCAACCTGAAGGGCAAGTTCTCTGGTGGGGACGACGATAAGACCGCGCTTGCGTATCTGCTCCAAGCGCTGAAGCATGGGGATGCCAAAGGCAAGGGTCTTGCCGGTTCCCGTCTGCGCGATGCCCACCATGTCTTTCCCCTGAATTGCAATGGGAATTGCCTGGGATTGAATAGGCGTGGGTTCTGTAAACTTAAGACGCCGGAGTATTTCTAAAATAGCCGGGGCAATGCCCAAGCCGTAAAAACTTGAGTTCGCCGCATGATATTGAACGCGGTTTTGCATGCGCCTGCAATATATCGCAAAACAGAGAAACTATCAAGCTCGATAAATTTTATCCGGAAATAGAATTATAACCCGGAGAGGTCGCTTTCTATCGCTTCGAGTTCGGCATCAAGTCCCGAAAGATCGGTTTCGTTGAGATCGGCCTTAATGGCATCAAGCTCGTCGGAAGTTCGCACGCTTTGCAAATCTTTTGCGGTTGCGTCTTCCCCAGAAGGAATGGCGAGTCCTTCGGCTTGAAGCGCCTGCTGTTCTTCTTGAGTCAACTCAATCGGAGTTAAATCCTGCTCAATCGTAATGGACTCCTTCTGATACGAAGGGCCACGGTTCAAGAAAAATAATATTCCTCCCGCAACAACAACGAGGATAATGATTACACTGATAAGTTTGTTTTTGCTTATGGTCATGATTATATACTGGTATTTGATCTGGAACTGTTGTAATCGTCGGCTGCTTGTGCATGCACCTCAATAATTATGGCGCGGAGGTTTTCTATGTCTGTTTTAAGCTCCGCGGCTATGGCGCGGGCTTCTTCCGCAACTCCTCCTACATTTTCGCCCAAAAGCAGCGATTCATATTTCGCCTTAAGCTCTTCCATCTTTGCCTCGTTTTCAACGCTCATACTTTTAGCTTTCTCAATAAGCGGGGCTGTTGATGATGTATCAATCCCTTGCGCTTCAAGTTTTAGAATCCGCAATTCCAGCCGGCCTAAAATATGGTCAAACCGGGCCATTGCCGAGCGGTAACGATTGAGCATGCGCAATCCTTTGCCGTGGGCAACGGCAATGCGCGCCGTTTTTCCGTGATCCACATGGCCTATTGTTGTTTCAACATTTTCTCGGAAATTATCGCGAAGCGCTTTTGCGGCTTCATGAACTGCGGGCTCACGAACCTTCTGTACGGCCGGCAGTAATAAAGCGGATCGTTGTAGATCTGATAGCGCCGAATCGGTCTGATGTAAGAGCGCCCGCTCCAGTCCCAACACATCCGCAATCAAACCCTTGTCTTCCACAGCCGCAAGCAACTCAATGTCGCCCTCAACAATCTTTTTTACGGTCAGAAGCGACTGGATTGCCTCTTCTTTTCTGCCGTCTTTGATCGCCTTCTCTGCCTCAGTCGTCACGTCCGCCCTGCTCTTTGCATGGTCCCCAACCGTTATGCATACCTTTGTATCACAACCCTTGAGCCGTTCCTGTATCTTCCCAATGGTATTCTGCATCAACTCAATCTTTTTACCAGGGATTCCTTGAATTTTAATATATGATTTAGATTGCGGGGTATCTCCTGCGCTAGGAGCAGAAACTTTACGTTGGTTTCCATCTGTATCCTCAATCTGTGTTTCTCCTGCAGGTGCCGATTTAGTGTTGGATTTGGACTCGTTGTAGTTCTTTCCCGCGGCTGGAGCAGGAACCGCCCCTGAAGTAAATTCTTTTTCGGGAGAATCAGCTCTGCGATCGGGAAAGCCGTGTGCGTTACCGTCTCCTGCAGATTCTTTTGTAGCAGAATCAGCTCCGGCGCCAAGCTCATCAAGTTTTGTTAAAACTTCCTGGATGCCAGGGTCGCTTACACCAAATCTAACTAGCATCGCCCTGAGGTCAACCGTGCTAATGCCTCGAGCAAGAGCATCCGTCACCTCATTGATCTCCGCGCCGCCAATGCCGTAGCGCAAAAGAATATCTCCAACGTGTTTGTTTGCTATTGGTATGTTTACTACTGATATTGAGGTATTTGACCTCGAGCTGTTGTAATCGTCGGCAGAAAATACAGCCGCAGCAGAGAGTACCGCTGCCCCCACGATGAATATTGTGATTATTTTTATACGCATAAATTTGTATGCTGATATTTCAACTTTACCTTATCTGGTGATAGCGTCAAGAGGAAAAAAACGGCTGTGCGTGTCTGACTTGCACAGCTATGCAGGGGTCTCGGTCACCTGACTTAGCATATGACGGCTGTGTACCTTGGCCTAGAACCAAGGGGTTAAGAGGGATTTCATGGATTTCTAGGGATGTCTCATTGACCCGTCTCGGTCACACGATCAAATGGACTAAGTAAATAAAAGTTTGAATATCTCAAATATGATCCAGGTAGTAATAAAGCCAATGCCGTACAAAAGCAAAAAACTTAGAAACGAACGTTTTTTATTGATACCAAAACTAACAACAAGTACTTCTACAGCAGCAAGTATTGCAATAAAATCGAAATTCATATTATTTTTCTAATCCTTTTTCGTGTAAACAATTCTCATGGAGAACTCCAGCGAATTCTTTTTTAGCACACTCTTTTCTGATTTGCGTCGGCCGCCACTCATACCAATAAAAAACAAACTCTAAAACTATAAGCAGTATTAAGACGATGTATTTATATTGTTTTATTTTTCCCACATACTTAGTTGAAGTCTATTTTAATGCAAGAGTATCTTAATCTATTCGTCTCGGTCGAGATTCTATCCAAAATTATGGTGTTAATCGAAGCACTTTCTCAATAATGGGAAAAGCGAGAAAAAGAACCCATAATGATAAAATAATATTTCCAGCCAGATATGCCGGTCCAGCTAAATGCGAGTTGAAATATGGGATAAAAGGAATAGCAATTAGCGCCAAAGCCACATTAGATAAGCAAACAACTGCGAACGTCTTTAAATCAATTGTAAGTTCTCGCATGGAAGCTTCTATTTTTGTTATATCTTCGGCAATAACCCCTATAGGGACACTCATCCTATCTCGCTTCGTCTGATCTCGTTGCAATTTGAATACGGCAAGCATCCCCAAGAAAGCTACCAACGCAACAAATCCTTGGACTATGGTGCTGAACGAATAGTAGTAAACATACGAACCTCCTTGTCCAAAGAGAGCCGTAAGGTCAAAAAGACCCTTCAGCAAATACGTAACTAGCCCACTCAAAAGAAACGGCATTATAATATGACCGACTCTATATTTCCGCATAATTTTCTTTAATTTATTAGTCATAACGCGTCTCGGTCACCTGACTTAGCATATGACGGCTGCGGGACCAGGATTCGAACCTAGATTAACGGATTCAGAGTCCGCTGTCCTACCATTAGACGATCCCGCAATGTTTCATTTTCGCTTTTAATGCGCGCTTCCCTTTTGCTGTTTTATAAAATCGCTCGATTCTAAATGCCTCATATTTATCTTCGTATTGTTCAGAATAGATTAATTTTATTGGCAACCTATTCTTTGTAGAACGAACTCTTCCTGACTGATGAATTGCGATTCGCTTGTTTAAATCTTCGGTGCATCCGATGTACAGATTACCATCTCTCTCGCTTCTCAAAATATACACCGTATGCATACTATATGTCCTACCATTAGCCTCGCCCGTAGGCCAGTAGCCTTCGGGCTACGGCCGAGGGACGATCCCGCAAAGTAGTGGACTGCGGTGCGATTATACCTCCAAATACCGCCTCATTGCAATGGCGGCAGACAAGACGCCAAGGCCAATGCCGAGCACAAGCTGGAGGAGGAGGATGAGGAAGATGTTGGATAGGAAATAGCCTGCCAGGTTGAATCCCGGAAGCAGACGTTCCACGAATCCGCTGATGAGGAATACCGGAACCATGAACAGCAGGGTGGTGACAATGCTTGCGATGACGCCTATCATGGCTCCCTGCATGAAGAAGGGCCCCCGGATGAAGGCGTTTGAAGCTCCCACCAGGCGCATCACCTCAATCTCTTTTCTCGCGTGGTATATGGCAAGGCGGGTAGTATTGAATGCCACGAGCACTACCGCAATGCCGAACAGGAGCACCACGAGGAATCCGATCGTCTGAATGCCCGTTGTCAGGGCCCCTATCTTTTCAATCGTGGGCCGGCGGTCCTGATAGTCAATCTTCTCAATGATGGAAGCGGAATCCCCTCTCTGCAGCGCGTCCACCACCTTCGCGTAGTCCCCCTGCTCCCAGGTGCGGATGTTCAAAGAAGCAAGCAAAGGGTTCCTTCCCACTTCCTGGAGAGAAGACAGAATGACGGGATCGTTCTGATTCGCTTCGGTGAACTTCTTGAGCGCGTCCTCCTGGGAGACGTACTTTACGTCCCTAATCTCTGGAAGCTGGAGGAGCTGGGTCTGCACATCCAGAATGTTTTGCTCTGGAGTTTCCTTGAGAAAGTACGCGCTCACGTCAACGCGGCTCTCTAAAGCAAGCACCAGGAATGACGTGGCTCCCCGCACCAGGAACAGCGTTGTCGCCCCGGAAAGCGTGAGCACCATAATGAACAGCAGGGCCATGGAAGAGCCCTTGTCCCTCAAAAAGCTCTGGTATCCGTACCTGGCGATGCGTTTTAATGAGACGAAAAACATATGATTAGATGACGAATCTTCCTTTTTGCTCGTCTCGTATGAGACGGCCCTGATCAAGCGTGAGTACGCGTTTTCCCAGACGGTTAATCACTTCTTTGTTGTGGGTGGCAAGAATGATAGTGGTTCCGAGCTCGTTAATCTTCAGCAGCAGATGAATGATGTCTCTCGTATGGTACGGGTCCAAGTTGCCGGTGGGCTCGTCTGCGACGATAACGCCGGGGCGGTGAATAAGGGCACGCGCTATGGCGACGCGCTGTTTCTCTCCTCCGGAAAGCTGGTCCGGGAAATGGTCGGATCTGTCGCTCAGTCCCACGATGCGTAGCACCTCGGTAACGTCTCTCGCAATCTCCTCTTCTTCAGCTCCCATAACCTCCATGACGTAAGCGATGTTCTCGTAGGCGGTCTTGTGGGGCAGCAGGCGGTAATCCTGGAACACCATACCGATCTTCCTTCTGAAATCAGGTAGGCGGGAAGGGCGTATTCCTCCTATATTCCCTCCATCCACGAGGACGCGCCCCGAGCTTGGCTTCTCTTCCGCAAGCAGGAGCTTGAGCAAGGTCGTCTTTCCCGCTCCCGATTTTCCGACGACGGAGACGAACTCTCCTTGATCAATGGAAAAGGAGATATCTTCCAGCGCGACTGATCCTGGCGGATACACCTTGCTGACTCGTTCAAAAACAATGTTCATCGGTTCTAGTATAGCAGACGGAGCTCGGCTTCGATAAACTCGTCCAGGTCGCCATCCAGCACAGCTTGCGTGTCTGAAGTTTCAATGCCGGTCCTCATGTCTTTTATCATCTGATAGGGATGCAGTACGTATGACCTGATCTGGCTCCCCCATTCAATGCTGGATTTCTGGCCCCTGAGCTTTGCCAGTTCCCCCTGTCGCTCCTGCTCTTTGAGCGCATACAGCTTTCCCATAAGCTGCTCCATCGCTTTCTGCCGGTTCTCCTGCTGGGTTCTTTGCGTTTGAGAGCCCACAATAATGCCGGTTGCAAGATGCGTAATACGTATTGCGGTTTCCCGCTTGTTTACGTTCTGGCCTCCGGGGCCAGAGGCCCGGAACACATCCACACGGATTTCTTCTGGCTTAACCCGAATTTCTTCTTCTGCGGATTCTGTAATGCGCGGAATCACTTCTACTGCGGCAAACGAAGTGTGGCGGAGTTGTTGGGCCGAAAACGGAGATATGCGCACCAACCGGTGCACTCCGCTCTCGCGCTTCAGTTGCCCAAACACATACTGCCCTTTGATTTCAAGCGAAACCTGCTTGGTGCCGATCCTGCCTTCTGGTCCCGGATCTCCAAATGATTGGCTCAGGATCTGCGTATTCCATCGTTTTTTCTGGCAGTAGCGCTCGTACATGCGCAACATCATGGTTGCCCAGTCTTGAGCCTCCTGTCCTCCGGCTCCCGCGGTAATGGTGAGAATTGCGTCGTTCCGATCATATGTTCCCGACAAGAATATTTTGCGTTCTTCTTGCGCGATACTTTGCTCAAGCGGTGCAAGCTGACCGGCCATCTCGCCGTCTCCCGCAAGCTCCAAGAACTCACGGATTTCCTGAACCTGTTTCTTGAGCCGCTCTATGCTTTGACTGGCTTCTCTGAGCTGATCGAGCTCTTTGCTCAGCTGCACCGCGCGCTCTTTGTCCTGCCAGAAATTCGGAGACTCAACAAGCGTTTCCAATTCTTTAATCCGCTTCTCCTTCTTTCCAACGTCAAAGACGGTCCGCCAGCTGGCGGATCTTATCTTCCAACTCGTTCAAATGCTCCAACGTTCCTTTCATGCGTCCATCATACCCGAATAGTGAAAAAAATCAATAAAAAGAGAGCCAGCAATGGCATTGCCGGCTCATGTGCGATCAGAAAGAACGAGGTTGTTCCTCCATCCCTCGAACCCCTAGGGGGAGAAGGCGATTCCCCATATCCCGAAAATCCGTCCCTGGAGCTGTTTCCACTAATTTTGGCGAGGGAAGGTATATATGCTTATGTGTCCTCCCCGGCCAATCTGAACAGTTACATCTCCTCTCCACTCTGATGGGCTTTTCTTTTGGCATCGAGCTCCTCCCCTTTGTATGCTGTGCCAAGACCTACCTTACAATAATTTATACGCTCAAGAAATATATGTCAAGCCGATTCCATTTTTATCCCATTAGAGCCGATGGTCGGATTCGAACCGACGACCTACTCTTTACGAAAGAGTTGCTCTACCACTGAGCTACATCGGCATCATGAGCGAGAGACGGGAATCGAACCCGCGTATCTTGCTTGGGAAGCAAGCGTACTGCCATTGTACTACTCTCGCGAGAACCACGTCCTGGGATCCCACCACACCTTAGAGGGCTTGCCTTGCGCTTCCGGCTTTGGCTCTTCTGGCACCACGGTGATGACCTGCTCTCCCGGCTTCTGGTACAATCCTTTTTCCCGAAGAATCTTCTCTTGATATTCCGGCTGCTGCCCTTGTGTAATATTCGTCTCAAGTTCCGCTTTCTGCGCCTCTAGAGCTTCTTTCTGCGATCTCAGCTCCTCTGTCTTTGACCGCAACTCCTGCGTCTTCCGGTAGAGCTGTATGTTGTTCACCAGCAGTACCCCTCCTATTCCAGCTACCAAGAACAAGAATAGCCCCGCAAGAAAGAGATTCTGGAATCTTGAAGAGCGCGGATGGAACGATTGTTTCCGCTTGGCTTTCACCAGGCCATCCTACTACTCATTTCTGAAAATTTCAAGAAACACTCGGGCGGGAATCCGGATGCGGGCCTTTCCCGCAAGCTCCTTCTTCCCTTCCTTTTGGCGTTCCAAAAGTTTCCGTTTTCTTGTCACGTCTCCCCCATATAGGGGGGCGGTCACGTCCCGACGCTGAGCTCCAATGGTTTCGCGGGCGATGATCTTTCCGCCCAGGGCTGCTTGCAAGGGCACTACGAACAGCTGCTTTGGCAAAAGCTTCTTGAGCTTTGCGACCAATACTTTCCCTTCCTGGTACGCCCTGCCCACGGGAACTATCTGGCTGAGCTCTTCTCGCTTGACCCCTGCCACCAGCACGTCAAGCTTTACGAGATCAGCCGGCTGCATGCCTATAATCTCATACTCTAAGGAAGCCAAGCCCGAACTCGCGCTCTTGAGACGGTCGTGCAGGTTCTGGATCAATTCCCTCAAGGGAAACTCATACACCAGAACCGTGGTCTGGTCTCCAAGATATCTCATCTCTACCTGTTTCCCTTCTGCGGCTTCCAGCACCTGAAGCGTGCCGGAAAAAGCAGCAGGAGGAGCCAATACCTCAACCCTCGCCCAGGGTTCTTTGATCTGCTGTATCTGGCTGGGATCTAACCAATCGCCAGCAGACTTTACCAGGAGCTCCCTGCCCCTGGTGTCCGTAATCTGGTACTCAACTGAAGGGCGGGAAAGCACGAGCTCTAATCCGAACTCGCGTTTCAAGCGCTCAGCTATGATCTCAGAATGGAGGACTCCGAGAAATCCGCAGCGGAATCCCCTGCCCAAGGCATCTCGGAACTCCTGCTCAAAGGTAAACGAGGGATCTTGCAAATGGAGCTTGCGGAATCCTTCGCGCAAGACGTCAAAATCGTTGGGGTCTTCGGGATAGAAGCTCACGAATACCACGGGTTTTGGAATTTTGAATCCCGGAAGCGCTTGCGCATAACTTTGAGTTTTTGCATGTGAGCCTTCTGTTATGGTGTCTCCGATACGTACCTTGTCCGATTCTTTCACGCCAGTTGCGATATATCCAATTTCTCCCGTATGCAGAACGGGGATGGGTTCCCGGCCCGGGATGAAATATCCGACTTCTTTGGCGAATGCCGGAGTTTTAGAGCCCAGTAAAAACAGCTTATCTGTCTGCTTCACCTCTCCCTCCATCACCCGCACGTGCGCCACGACTCCCAGGTGCGCGTCGTGGAGCGAGTCAAAGATGAGCGCCCGCAAAGGAACCTCAGCACTGCCTTGCGGAGAAGGAACCCGCTCCACCACCGCTCCCAGTAACTCCTCCACGTTCAGGCCCTGTTTGGCTGAGATTCTGAAGATCTCCTCCTTCTGAATCTGAAGCATCTCTGCTAGCTCTTGCGCAACTTCCTCGGTCCGTGCCGAAGGCAGGTCTATTTTATTCACCGCGGGAATGATTGCCAAACCCTGCTGCTTTGCCAATCTCAGGTTGGCCAATGTCTGCGCCTGCACCCCTTTGGCCGCGTCCACCAGAAGTATGGCTCCTTCCACGGCAGCCAGGGACCTAGAAACTTCATATGAGAAATCTACGTGGCCAGGAGTATCAATGAGGTTGAGTATATACTCAACTGATTTATGCCGATAAAGCATCCTTACGGGCTGCATCTTGATGGTAATCCCCTTTTCGCGCTCCAAAGGCATCAAATCCAAAAACTGCTCTTGCATCTTGCGCTTTTCTATGGTGCCGGTGATGTCCAGCAGCCGGTCAGCTAACGTGGATTTTCCATGGTCTACATGGGCAATGATGACAAAATTGCGAATGTGCTCTTGTCTTAAAGATCTTTCAGACATGGAGTTATGGCTGCAGCGCAGCAAGCTTCTTTCTCAAGAACAATGCGAGCGTGCCGCACTGAAAGAGGCCTGAAAGGAACAGCGCGAATGGAAACGCGAGCACCCGCGCGTCAGCGCCCTGTTCAAGCGAAAGAAAAGAACTCATCTGAGAAGGAATTCCGGAAGTTTGAATGATTGAAATCAAAGAAACCGCAAAGAATATGTTGAGCGCGACTGAAGACAAACCGATGATGGTTGGGGTCTTGGTGTCCTGCATGGCAAAAAACGCTCTCGCCAAAAGCGGAATGAGAGCTTGGAATACGACGCCCAGCGCAAACACGCCGAGGAGAGCCGCGGTAAGATTGACTTCTGTCTCGCCGAAGTTTCCCATGCTGTAGGCGAACCGCACGGCCTCTTTACGAAACAAGAACAGCATACCCGCCAAAGGAAGAACCAAATATACCACATGCTTGAATGCGGAAATAAACGCTCGGCTCATCTCCTGAGTTTTTTTCTCCGCGAAGGCTCGCGACAACGCGGGAAACGCAGCTATGGCAAAAGGCACGCCGATGAGATTTACCGGAAATGACTGAAGATCATTCGCAAAAGTAAACACCGTGATGCTTCCTGCGGAAAGCAGGGAGGCCAGCGCGGTCATTGCAATGACGTTGAACTGGTATCCCATGGCTCCCGGGATGCGGGGAAGCGCAAGGCGCAGGACGCGGGCGATCGCAGGGTCTTTGGGCCGGAACCTGAATTTCCAGACGAATCCGGAGGCAAAAAAAGAAGGGAGTTGGATGAGAAGATAGAGCGTAGCTCCCGCCACCACGCCAATGCCAACTCCCAGCACTCCGATGGAAGGGGCTAAGAACAGGATGCCGGCAATAATGCCCAAGTTATACAGCACGGGAGCCAAGGCGTATGCGATAAAGCGGTTGTGATACTGCAGTACTCCAGAAAGCAAAGATGAAATTCCAAACAGCACCGGGCTCAAGAACAGCAGGCGCGTTAAGGTAATTGCAGATGCCTTTTGTTCGGGGCTGAATCCAGGAGCAATGAGTTCCATGAGCAAGGGGGCCATAATCGCAAGAAGAACACAGGCGGCTCCCAACACGACAAGCAGTACGTGGAGCAGATTGTTCACAAACTCCCATGCTTCTTCTTTTCTTCGCGCGGCATACTCTGCAAAAAGCGGCAGGAATGCCACGGTGATTCCTCCCATAATGACGATGCCGTAGATGAAGTCCGGAATCCGGAATGCTGCCAGATACACGTCGGTTTCCCCTCCTGCTCCGAACTGGCTTCCGAGCAAACGGTTGCGCACGAGCCCGAGAAACGCGCTTATCAATGAAGAAGCCGTCAGCACAAAGGCCGAAGTCCGCACATCCAGCGTTTTCAGATTCAAGAGATTTATCATCTTTCTCACTATATCATAAAGAGGAAACGAACCCCCCACCATTATTTTGGTGGGGGGAACGACGAGTTGCCAGTAAGCCGAATTCTGTTCCGCCAACTGGCGGATGGCAATCATCTATCTGGGCCGACTGTTGCCAGCGGGCTCAAGCAAGCTACCTTTGCACAGAAGCTCTACAGGTAAGCAAAACTTCTGGTTTGCTCTTGCACTCAGGTAAGGATTTAGCCGTTTCACTCCCAAAATTGCTTTTGGGACTCGCCCCGTCATGCTTGCCCCGTCGAATGACGGAGCGACGGGGCGGTCTTCAGCTTTCGCTTCAGACCGTCTCTGCTCGCACCTCTCGGATTGCTCCGGACGGGCGTTACCCGCTACCTGTGATCTCGTAAAGAGAACTGAGTGTTCGGACTTTCCTCCCCGCAGAATCTGCGGAGTGATTGCCTCGGCAACTCGTGATTCAGAGCATAGTACGCAAACCTTTGTTTGTCAAGGCCTCATCCAATGCCTCGTTGACCATAGCGTCAGCCACCTTGTTCTGTTCTCTGGGCACCGCTTCAAAAGAGACGCTCTTGAAGTCCAGTTTGAGATTCCAGAGCTGAAGAAAAAACTGCTGCGTGGTTGGATGCTCCACCTTATACCTCCCCGTCATCTGTTTGACCATGAGTTCTGAGTCAGCGCGCACGAGCACATCCGCCTTCTTTGTTTTTCCTTTTCCAATGAGAGCTTTCAGTTTCTTGAGGGCTGAGATTGCCGCTCTGTACTCTGCTTCGTTATTCGTCGTTGTTCCCAAAAACTCTCCTTGCTTCTTTATCAGGCGCCCTTGCGTATCATAGATGGCAAATCCCAAGGCAGCCGGGCCCGGGTTTCCCCGCGCTCCCCCGTCCGTATACAGGACAAACGAATTATATTCGGACATGGGTTTTAAAATAGTCGGCTAAACACGCGTTAAATTTTTCCAGGTTCTCGTTTTTCAGCCTAAAGCCCGATGCCGGAGAATGCCCTCCGTACCGCTCCAGCAAATCTTTGCATTGCTCCATGGCCTGCACCGTGTTGAATCCGGAAGAGGCCCGTGCGCTTCCCAGACTCCCTTCTTTACGCTTCTTGAACAGGAATACGGGTTTTGCTTCTTGGTTTGTAATAATAGAAGCAACGCTCCCCAGCAATTCGTAGTCAAACGATTCGTCTCCTTCAAATACGAGAGGTTCCTCTTTTTTTAAGGCGATGCGTTTTCTCACCTCCTGGGCCAATTGGCGCACGCGTTCTCTTCTGATCTTGGTCTTCTGCGAAAAATCCTCCACCATCGCTCGCGCCTCGTCCATGGATTGCGTCGTGAGCAGGCGGAACCCGCCAGGATATCCATCTGCCATGTCGCGAACGTTCAGCAGACCTACCATCTGCTCCATGGCAACCTGCCTACTTTCCCGCACCAGTTCCTCTTCACGTTCTAGGAACGCCCGAATGCCGGGTCTCCAGGATTCAAAGAAGGCATCCATGCCCTGCTCTATGATCAAAAGATTGTCCTGCTGCCGGGGCATCATGTCAGCTACCGTACCCAATGCGGCGAGTTCAAGAAAACTCCTTTCAAGAGCGGGAGATAGTTTAGACCCGAGCATTGCTTTTGCGGTCAGGAACGCGAGTCCGCACGCGGCAAACCCTTTGAAGGGATACTCGTCTCCCGGCTGCTTGGGGTCCACGACGATATCAGCTACAGGCACCCTTCCCAAGATCTCGTGATGATCAATGATGATCACTTCAAAGCCGAGCTTTTTTGCCTCTTTTACTTCTTCAAAGTTTCCGATGCCAAGATCTGCAACAATCAAGAGGGCGGGAGCCAAGTGCTTGAGCTCGGCTAATGCTTTCGGGGTAAGACCGTATCCATCGTGTTCCCGGTTGGGAAACGTCGTAGCGGCAACCGTTCCTCCGAGACTCTTGATCGCCTCTCCGAGAATAATGAGCGAAGAGATGCCGTCTAAGTCAGCGTCCCCGTACAGGATGATGCGCTCTAATCTGACTGCCGCCTGCCTTATTCTTGCTGCAGCTTTTGTGAGATTCTTAATTTCCATCGTAATATCCCAATGCCGCCAATCCCGGAAGCCGATCTCCCGCAAGAAACGCGAGCAACGCCCCCCCTCCGGTTGAGACATGACTGAACTTATCCTGCAATCCCTGCTTTCGCAAAAACGCGTTTAGATTTCCTCCGCCGGCAACCGAATACGCATGGCTCGCAATGACGGCCTGAGCCAGGGCGAGAGATCCTTTCTTATATTCCTCCTCTTCCACCCTCCCCACGGGACCCGACCAAAATACGGTTTTTGCGTCCTTTAGCATCTCGCAAAACAGCGCGATGGTGCCAGGTCCGATATCAAAATTCAGTCCGTTGCCCGGATTCCCGTCAACTGGTTTCACAACCTTCTGCATATTCTTAAACCGTATGTTCTTTAACTCAAGCTCTCTGGCGATGAGATTGCTCACCAGAAGCGCGTCCGCGGCCTCGGAAATCGTATCCAGAAAATCCGCCTTGGTCTCCACCTTTGTGCCCCCGACGATGACGACCATGGGCTTTGCGGGGTTCTTGAGCAAGGGTTCTAGGGCCCGTACCTCTTCAAGAAGCGCCAGCCCAGCGAACGAAGGAATCAAAGAGGGCAGCTGGTCTATTGATGCATGGGCCCGATGGCTCGCGGAAAACGCTTCGTTGACGTATTGGTCTCCCAGACGAGCCAACTGTTTGGCGAACTCGGGGCTGTTCTTTTCTTCTCCTTCATGGAAACGCAGGTTTTCAAGCAAGAGCACGTCTCCCGGCTTTATCGCCAGGATTGCGTTCTCCACATCCTTGCCGACGCAGTCATCCGCCTTGTTCACAGGGATGCCGAGAAGCGAAGCCAGCTGAGAGCGTACCGAGTTGAGCCGAAATCGCTCCACTACCTTGCCTGCGGGCCTATCCAAATGGCTTATGAGAATGACCTTTGCCCCCTCTTGCACCAGGTATCGTATGGTTCTGAGCGCGGAAACAATGCGCAAATCGTCCAGAATATTGCCCTGCTCATCTAAAGGAACGTTGAAGTCGCATCGAACAAGCACCCGTGTATTAAGGACCTGGGCCTGCTGGATGCTCTTCATTGAGAATCAAATGAAACGGTCTGTCCGGGCTCCAGGTTCCCCTGTTCGCCCCCCCCGGAAGGAGCTTTCTGTTCAAGGGCAGAAAACAGGGCTTTTCGCACTGCGTCCCGGTCTATATCTTTATGAGGCCTGTTCGTTTCCCGGTTTTGCCTTGAAGGATGAAACAAGACGGGCTCGATAGAATGCGCCTGATTGAAAGAAGGGGGGCGCCGCTGCTGTAGTTTTTTCCGGCAGGACTTGCAGTAGGTCGGGCGCTTGCCGTCCGGCTGGAACACAACTTTCGTGTCCCTGCCGCAGATGCTGCACCTGGCGTCATATAAAGCCTGAGGCTGTTCTTGGGGCGCAAAAGGAGCAGTGCGCAGCTGAGAAGAAGGGGCTGTTGATTGAATCCCCACCCAGTCTGCGATGCTTTCCTCCACTCTGGCTACCTGAGTGCCGTACGTTTGTCTGGAAGCTGCGATGATTTCTTGTTCGTGCGAATCTGCGGGGCGCGCCTGGGGAGCGAGCGTACTCGCCGAAAAAGGCTTTCCCGCGATGCCGTCTATCATGAGTTTTACGTACGCGTGATATTTCGTAAGATTCACAAAATCCTGCAGGAGAAAGTCCGGGGAGAACTCTTTTTCAAGCACTTCCGCGTCCTCGGCTCCCACGCGGAATGTCACGATGGTTCCCATGTTTCCGAATACGGCGTCGCGCACCTGCGCCTGGTCCCCCGTTCCCAGCTGGGCTATATACTGATGACTCAGGATAAGGGCCAAGCGGTATTTTCTGGCCTCTGAAAGAATGTTTACGAAGCTCTCTGTGGCGAAGTTCTGAAACTCGTCAATGTACAAGAAGAAATCTTTGCGACTCTGTTCTGGAATATCCACGCGAGACATGGCAGCCAGCTGGAGCTTGGTGATGAGCAGGGCTCCCAAGAGTCTGGAGTTATCCTCCCCGATCCTCCCTTTCGCGAGATTCGCGATAAGAATTTTCTGCCCGTCCATGATTTCGCGCATGTTGATGGTGGAGTGGGTCTGACCAATGATGTTGCGCACAAGCGGGTTGGCGATGAACTGACCAACCTTGTTTTGAATTGCGGCCGTTGCCTCTACCTCATAGCGCTGCGTGTACCTTGCGTATTCCTGCGTCCAAAACGCCTTTACCACGGGGTCCCCGATGTTGTTCACCACCCGTTTTCGGTATTCAACGTCAGCCAGCATGCGGTTTACTCCCAACAGCGTGGAACCCGGAGATTCCAGAAGCGCCAAAATCGCGTTGTTGAGAATATACTCCATGCGGGCAGACCACACGTCAGGCCAGATCTTCTTGAACACAGACATGAGGCCGGAAGCCACCAAGTGCCGGAACTCGGGGCCCACGTCTTCCATGACGTTAAAGGCAATGGGATACGCCATGTCGGCCGGATTAAAATACACTACGTCCTGCACGCGCTCTTTCGGCACGAAATGAAGAATCTCTTCTGCGGCCTCTCCGTGCGGGTCAACGAATCCGACTCCCTCGCTCCCCACGATGTCCTGAATGATCATCTGCTCTAACATAGAGGTCTTGCCCATGCCGGTCTTGCCAAGCACATAGAAATGGCGGCGCCTGTCGTCGCGCTTGATGCCGAATTTCTGCCGCCGATTGCGAAAAGTTGTCTCTCCGAAAAAATTAATGTCTATCATATATATGAACCTACTCTTGGGGAATGTTTGGGACGGCCTGCCCCTTCTTGGTTTCCACCCGCTGCACAGCTTGGGTGGTGACGGTCATCTCCGACGGGATATGGAAAATCGTAGCCATCTCTTCGGTATTGAGCAAATACATGCCGCGTACGGCATCCGGGAAAAACGGAGGGAGGCGCTTCGTAAAGTTTCGAAAAAGGCGGCGTTTGCGCGTAAACACCCGTCTCCTATCCAAAAACCAAAGAGGAATGGTGTGTACCTTGGTTATGGTGTCCCGCAATGGACGCATATTGTTCAGGTTCCACGTGCTCAGCTGGCTGAAAAAGCTCATCACGACGGCTTTTGCCGGACTGAAGTAGTTCTCGCGCTTTGCTACGTACATAAAACGCATGGATGTCAAAAACCCGTACTTGCCGATCTTCTCTTCAATGGCGGTGACAATGACCTTCTCCCCTGGCGTCAGCTTCATTTCCGGAGGAATGATTTCCTGGGCTTTCGGGGCTTCCGGCAGCTGGCCGGTGATCAAAAGATTGCTAGACGACTGAAGCTGACCCCTCAGAGAGGTGTCGGCTGCCTTGGGCCTGCGCACGAGCACGTCTACGATCTTTTTCCCGACCCCGTTATACTGATACTCAACTTGCGTAATCGGACGAAGCAAGAACTGAAGCCACAGCTGCTCTCCGGGTCCCAACGTCGTCAATCCTTCCAAGAGCAGAGCCAAAGGGTCCATGCGTTTCTCCTCTGGCGTCATCATGCTTTCTTCAAAAAATTTGGCGTAGGTCTTGATGGGATACACGTCTGGCTTCTCTAACATGTAATTCGTGCCCCAAAGATCCCAATCCTTGTTTGGGATATCCTGGGGAACGTTTTTCGTATAGTCCTCAACTTCGCTGAGCTCCGCATCCTGGTATTGCGAGTAAATGGCAGACTCAATGAGCTTGCGGGAAGCCCGGGGAAAACGCATATAGAAATGGATTGATCCTTCAATGGAAACGATTTCCAGAGAAATCCTGAGAAGATATTTTCCTTCAAACCACTTCTCCCTTGGATTGGCGGGGTCATACATCTGCCAAAATCCCATGAATACGTTCTCCATGGTTTGAATGGGCCGGAGCACTTGCCGAGGAAACATCAGCTCCAACATCATGTACGGGTTGTACGTGTCAAACACCTCCATGCGCCACCACAGCCACAAGAAGCGTGCCGGGGGAAACAGGACAAAAGGAAAAAAGAGCCACCACCAGGCGTCTAGAAATTCCCAGAGTAAGTTAAGCAAAGACATATATGCTATCTGCGATAGGAATATCTTTCCTGCTCGTCTTTGGCAAAGAGAGAGCGGTCCTGAAGGTTCAAGAGCACCGTGCTCGTCTTCACCTGGCGCAAGCGAAGCACCTCTTGTATGATAGCATCTTTTTTCATTGGCTGCTGCTTCTCCTTGAGTATGCCCACGATAACATCCTTGACGGTGCCCGGCGCAACCCCCCACTCTGCGAGTGCGTATGTTCCCCTTCCGACGAGCACAAATCTCTTATCTTTAATGAGCTCGTTGTGCACGGTCTGCACGAGCGTGGAAACCTGTCTCTTCTGAAGTCCGAGCGCGTCAATGAGCTGGGCGACTTCGCGGAAATGGAGGGGATGACGCTTGTGCTTGAGAACGATATATGCGCGATCTCTCACTCCCCGGGGTTTTACCTCGGGCCATTCCACAAGTCCCCATTTTCCTTCAAAGGTCTGCTCAATATCTTTGGCAACTTCCAAATGCGACGCCAATATGCGATCCTCCAGGGAACGCGCAAGCTCGTTGAACTGAATGGGTTTCCCCTGCGACTCCAACCGCTGTCTGAGCTTTTGGAGAATCCCAGGAAGGATTTTGCCCAGGTCTCTTCTCTTGGTCCAGAACGAATAGAAATTGTCGCTCTCCTTCTCTCGCACGAGATCCTGGGCGAAGGTCAAAAGAAAAGCAACTGAATTCTCAAGAGACGAGACCCGATCGGTCAGTTCCTGCAGCAGCAGGTCTTCCCGCCTGAATCCTCCTGCCTTTGCCAGCAAGGATGAGGTGAGCTCAAAGAGCTTTGAGGTCGCATGCTCTTTTTTCTCTTGATTCAAGAGTTCCTGGATTTGCTTCAATCCCCCGGCCTCAATCTGGCGGATCCGTTCGCGCGTGACGCCAAAGCTCTGTCCTATCGCTTCAAGGGTTTGCGGCCCCTCTTCCTGAAGCCCAAACCTCCGAGACAGCACATCCCTGGTTCTTTCTTCTACAGAAGCTAGAAGTGCTAATGAAAGCTTTTGATAGTCGATTGCCATATCTTCTATTGAACCAGATATTTGACATTAGGTCAAGTCCTGTTTCTCTTATGCCAGAACAAGAGCAAGGGAGGAGCAAGGAGAATGGAAGAGTACGTGCCAGCGATAACCCCCGCAATGAGCACGAGCGCAAAGGGCTTGAGCGTTGCTCCTCCCCAGACATACAGCGCGACGAGCACTAAGAGCACTGTGAACGAAGTACTCAGAGACCTGCCGAAGGTCTGCCGGACAGAGATACCAATGGTATCTTCCAGCGTGGCTCCCGTACGCTTTCTCAGGTTTTCCCTGACCCTGTCAAACACCACGATGGTATCGTTGATGGAGTATCCGAGGACGGTCAAGAGCCCGACTATCACGGGAATCCCAACCTGCAGATCCTGAAATCTGCCAAGCACAGCGAACACTCCCAGGGGCACCACCAGGTCATGCATCGTCACGATCAGCGCAGCCAAGCTGTATTCCCAGGAATGCACCTTTCCCCCATGCTGGCGAAACGCCAAGGCGATGTAGAGAACGATGATGAATGAGGAGAGCGCTGCCATGAACAGCGTGCTTTCTCTCAGCTCCTTTCCCACCACAGGTCCTATGGATTCAAAACGCAGTTCTTTGACATCAGCTCCCAGGAGCGATAGGACGAGCTGATGCTGATGCTCTGGAATATCCTTCATTTTTATGATGAGGTTCCGTTCTCCAGCTGGCTGCAAAGACTCAAGGCCGATATCAAGACCAGAAAGCCTCTGCATGACTTCTTCGTTGGAAGGACGCATCCCCTGATATTCCACTTCCATGATGCTCCCTCCCGCAAAATCAATGCCGGGACGCAATCCAAATACCAGCAAGACGCCCAAGCTCGCTAAAACCATAAGCAGACAGAAGATGAGAAAGAATGGGGCTAATCTGGAAAACGTCATATTCATATCTTTGCAATTCGTTCAAGCTTCGTGCCAGCCATAAGGCGCAGCAATACCCGGGTCACCATCATGGCTGAAATCATGCTCACGATAATACCTATGGACAGAGCCACGGCAAATCCCTTCACAAAAGAAGAGCCGAATTGGAAAAGAATAAAGGCAACGAGCAGCGTGGTGCCGTTTCCGTCCCGAATAGACGGCCACGCCCGAGAAAACCCTTCTTCCAGAGCAATAATGAAGCTCTTCTGGGACTTTAACTCTTCTCGCATGCGGGCGAATACCAGAATGTTTGCGTCAACCGCCATGCCAATGGAAAGGATGAATCCCCCGATGCCAGCCAAGGTAAGGGTAATGGGGATGAGCTTGAACACCGCAAGTACGAGAGCCACGTACCACAGCAGAGCCAGAACCGAGGCGAGCCCGGGGAGTCGATAGAAGACAAGCATAAAAAGAATCACGAGTCCAAATCCTGCGATGCCCGCGCGCATCGACCGCTCCAGAGAAACCGCCCCCAATGTGGGACCCACTGACTGCTGGGAAATGAGAGATATGGGAACCGGCAGAGCCCCCGCATTCAATTCACGCACGAGCTGCCTTGCTTCCTGGGGGGTGAATGATCCTGAAATCTGCGCGTTGCCGCTGGAGATTGTTTCTTGCACTATTGGAGCCTGAAGTATCTGGTAATCCAGGAAAATCGCGAGGGGCTTCCCTACGTTCCTGCTGGTGACCTGTTCAAAAAGCTTCGCTCCCTCATCATTGAACTCCAACTGAATGAGAGGGGTATTCGTGATCGAGTCAAAACCGACTTGCGCCTTCTTGAGATACTTGCCGGTGAGCTGGGTGTCTTGGAAGGGATCTTCGTTCTGTTCCGCCAACTGTTGATAGTTCTCTTTAGTCTCACGAAACTGAAGAAACGGCGTTTGGCCGATAATCTGGATGGCCTGGTTGGGGTCCTGGATGCCCGCGAGTTCCACAAGAAGGCGGCCCGCTTCTCCTCTTCCTTCGGTCTGCACAATTGGTTCTGTCACCCCGAACAGATTCACCCTGCGCTCAATCACATCCCTGAGGCCAGCCATGACCTCGTCATAATCCTGGGAAGGAATCTTAGAAAGATCCGCTTGGTATACAAGAGAAACCCCTCCCTGAAGGTCAAGGCCGAAGCGGAACGGAAATTGTGAGCTCCAATCTACGAAAACAGCTACTCCTCCGACGAAAAGAATGACGAGAAGCGCGATAAAAATGCGAGTTCTTCCCATAGAAAATTATCCTATCACCATTTCTTCGCTTTTTGCAAGCTCGCCTTGCTACGAGACAGGTAGCTGCGCAGCAGCCAAGAGCTGGACTGGATCTTTCCACCCCTCCCTATGCCAAATACCATAGCGCACCTAATCTCTCTGCACACCGTGACCTCGGGCACGTTGTGTTTTTTCCTATCCCCTCCGTTAGCAAAAATATCGGGACGAATCTTCCGAAGCTCCTTTGATACGCTCATGTCCTGTACGTTCTTTGTGTGAGAGGTAAGGACAACGCGATCCACCGGCCTCAGGGCTTCAATGACTTCTTTGCGTTCTTTTTCTGGCATGAATACGTACCCCTTTTTCTTGCGCAGCCAGTTGTCGTTATTCAAAATCACCACGAGTTCGTTTCCCAGAGTGCGAGCTTCCTTAAACAGACGGATGTGCCCGATGTGAACGGGATCAAACCCTCCGGATACCGCGACAACGAGTTTTCGCTTTTTTGCCATTGAGATATTCTATCCTGCCTACGCTTCTTTCTCAAGCATTGCCTGGATGCGCCGCACCTCTGCCTCCACGAGCCCTCCTTCATACTCTCCACTGTGAGCCGATACCCCGCTGTAGCTTGGCTGCCGCTGGTCAATGTGCAGATTACAGGAAGCCGTGCGCTCCTGCTGCTTCATGCCGCAATACATATGGAATCTGGGGTATCGAGACCTTCCGCCCCCAAGGTAACGGGAAAATCTCCATTCTCCGGTTTTCTCGTCGGTGCCCTCCGGCGCATATCCTGCTCTCCGCATCAGCAGCGGAAAATTCTCTTTGGGAAATTTTGCCTCAAATCTCATGTTTTTTCATCCGGTAACCGTCTTTCTTCACGCGTATCCGTATCCAAATTGATTGAACTATCATTTTCGCGATTGCCTCCAACCCTCCGATTTGAAGAGACAACTTAATATCCCCTGAAACGATATATACCACGAGAACGGTGATGAATGTGGCGATTATGCGCCATTCTGCGGCAAGAAAAAAATCTTCGGCAAACTTTTTGAATATCGAGCGCATCGTATTGTAAAAAAATACGTTTATTGTATATGTTCGACTTCTTTTAATTGATGCTCAAGGATCGTATCTGAACCATCAAACACGAATATCCCATGAAACTTCTTGCCTTGCAAGAACAACGGAAACCAGTGTTCGTCATCCGGCCACATATCTTGAAAAGGAATTTCGTTTACCGAAAACCATTGCGGCTTCATCTCCTCCGTTTCCTGCGGTTCTCCGGTAAAACGAATTACTCTGAATATGTGCACCTCAAGAATTTCAGGATTTCCCTGAAATTCAAATTCAAGAATCCCCTGTTTTTCCATCTCTTCTGCGACAACACCCGCTTCTTCCCGGAGCTCTCGCATTGCGGCCGTTTCCATGCTCTCTCCCTCTTGAATTTTTCCTCCAAATCCATTCCATCTCCCCTGCCCGAATCCCCTCTTCTTCATCCCCAAAAGCACGCTCCCGTCTTTCTGAATCATGCACAGCGTCAGCACTTTTTTCATTCTCTTACCCTATCACGCAAGAGAAGAAAAGAAAAAGAGCTTTGAAGCTCTCTCAATTCAGTTTTAGCTGCATATAGAGATCAGTCTCGTATGACAAAGAAAGATGGGTGATGGGAACAAAGCCATGCTTTTTAAATATCCGGTGGGCTTCGATTGATTCACGCTTCGTACTCAGCCAAACGGTTTCGAACGAATGAGTTTTTGCATACCCCAATGCAGTCTTGAGCAGTTTTGAACCAATACCCATGCCGCGCTTCTCTGGTGAAATATACCAGCGCCGCAGAAGGACGCGCTTTCTATCGAGCACCTGAATTCCTACGGTTCCAACAATGACTTCTCCCTCTCGTGCCAACCAAAACTCTCCGCCGTTTTGCTGATACGTCCTGCTGATAGAAAAAATATCTACTCCTGCGCCGTCGCGCCGGAGCGGTCTGCCGAGATCTGTCCAAACCGTCTCAATAAATTCGGCGGTCTGCTTTTGCAGCTCCGGACGAAATGCCTCTATATGAAATGTTCTTTTCTGCGCAATAGAGCTCACGGTAGATCAAACGACTGCCGGAACAAGCAGAGGTTCAGGAACTTTTACTTCAACCAGAGGAAGAGGCTCTTTGTTTATGTGCACGACTTTAGGCGGACGGAATCCGTTGAAATAGGTTGCGGAAGCAAATGTATACGCCCCGATATTTTCCGTGTAGAGAAGATCGTCCAGCTCCAAATCCTCGGGCAACTCATCCATTAATGAAATGGTGTCAAAGGCGTCGCATGTGGGGCCGAAGGTAGAAACAATTTTTTTCTCTCCCTCTTTAAAGGCGTGGAGCGGATAGCGCTGATGATCGTACACCTGCCCGGAAAACGTGTGGTACACGCCGTCATCCAAGTAGTAGCATGTTTTTTCGTCGCGCACGGATTTGCCGATGATCTTGACTACCAATATGCAGGAGGTGGCCACTAAGAATCGGCCGGGTTCTGCGATGACTTTTACATTATCTGAGCCGAACAAACGCTTGATCTCAGAATTTAGCTTTCTGGCCAAGAAAGTAAACGATTTCACTTCGGAGGTATACCTCACCGGAAATCCCCCTCCTATATCCAAAATCTTCAGCTTGCTTCCGTCTTTCTGGTTAAATCCAATATCCAGACCGCGCAACTTTGCTTCTTTGAACACCGCAGAAGTAAGATTGAGCGCCTGCACGTAGTTCTCAAAATTATTGCATTGGCTGCCCACGTGAAAGCTGATTCCTCCCACCTCAAGGCCCATGTTGACTGCTTCTGCCATGAGGTCTACGGCTTCTGCGGAATCTGCGCCAAATTTGGAAGAAAGCTCCACCATAGAACCGGTATTGGGCACCCGAAGCCGCAAGATCAAACCCATCTTGGGAGCAAATTTCTTTATCTTTTTCAATTCTTCAATATTGTCAAACGTGGTCATTATTCTGCTCAGCTTGGCCAGGTCTGGAGCCGGCTTGATGGTATTGGCGTAGATCATTTTATCCCAAATAAACTCCTGCCTTTTCTTTTCGGACAAATGCTTGATATTCTTATGGACCATTCTGAATTCCTGGATAGAGGCGACGTCAAAACCAGACCCCATGTCGTATAGAGTTTTTAGAATTTCGGGGTGCGAGTTGGATTTAATGGCGAAATACGCCTGCACGTCAGGCAATTTTTCAGTGAATTCACGGTAGTTCTGCCTGATGGCTTCGTGGTCAATAACAAACAGAGGCGTGCCGTGCTTGGCTGCAATTTTTTGCAAAGCCTCTTTTTGCTCTCTTTTCACTGTAGTGTCTTGCAAATAATAATACTCAGGGCAGGAACACGAAATTATGAAACTGCCATGGATCGGAATCCGAAACGCTTGCCGGATTGCCTTGAAAATATGTGGTGCGATTTTTTAATGGAGTCCAGTCGGAAGGAGTAGAGATGAATTCGCCCAGATATGGTTTGGCGATATCCAGCACAAAGTCATGCGGCAGGTCATCTGGCAAATTGATGCCTTTGTTCGGATTCTCAAGCATCCAAAGCACCGCGGCAATGACTCCGGCCGCCACTTGAAGCGTAGTGGCATTTTGGTTCGGGATCAGACGCCTGGTCTCTTCAATAGAGAGATTGCTTCCGGTCCACCACGAGCCATATGCATGCCCCATAAGAAGGGCTCCCAGGATATCGGCTCCCGTAGTGATCTCGTTCGACATGATGCGCTGCTTTGCAGGCAACACGTAGTTCAGACCGCGCAATTCGTGCAACGAAGAAAGTGTCTCGTGGCACGGCATATAGGCATAGTGCACGGTCGGACGATGAACTACTTGGCCGTTTTCCCAAACAGTAAGCCGATCAGAAATACCGAATGCCTCTCCGTGCCGAATCACCATGCCGACGATTTCCTCGTCTGGAATCCACGACCTCACCCAGGTATTCATCCCCATCTGGTTCAGGAAAATCTGATTTTTCGGGCCATATTCGGGAACAACCGCATGCGCGGGAATTTTCTTTTCGTGCGTGCCCCAGCCCATTTCAGAGGGCGCACTTCCCTCTTCACGCAATCCCTCAATGCTCCACGTGCCGACAAATTCGTTGACCTCTTTGGGCTGGTTTGTGATCTGCGTGTCGCGCTCTGAGCAATGAATCACCTTGACTCCAAGCTTTTGGGCGAGCTTCGCAAAGTTGCGGTCTTTCACGTACCGATTAATTTCTTCCTGGTCTGCTTGCGAAACTTTTTTGTCTGCAATAAGCCTGTTGCCAATATCCACCAAGCCCTGCTTGGTAAAGTGAGAAATGAGCCCCGGATTTGCCCCGTGGTCCACGACAGCGGTAGTCGAGTTTTTCCAATCCTTGCCAAGCTCAGCCAATTGCATCTGCAGGAAATACAGTGATTTTTGAAGCGGAGTTTCCGTCTGAATCCCGGTGTAGGGATCCCATGTCTCCACCGAAGTGTTGACATACAATACATTGTGGTTATGACACCACGTCAGAATGTCCACACAGCCGATATTCCAAGCCAAATCAATGATCAACCCTCCATCATCCACATTCTCAGAGAGAATTTTGTCAAGGTTCTCTTTGACGATCTTTTTCTTTACATATTTCACTCCCAGGTCCGTATATTTTTTCAACGCTTCGGATTTGTCGTCAAAATCAATGACGGTCACGTTTGAAAACGGCGCATCTATCTTTTCAAACAAAAGCGGAATCGTACACTGAGAGACGGACCCGTATCCGATAACAAGAATTTTATGGCCAAATTTCTTTTTCACTTTTTGTATTATCTTTTCGAAGATTTTTTTATGAAAAATTCTTCGATTACATCATCGTACAACAGCCAAGAGTGTTGTCAAGAGTTTTTTGGCAAAAAATAAAAAACGGGCAGCTTGGTGCCCGATATCTTTTGAAAATTTTGCTCTCGCAGTGATTATTCCAGAGAAATAATCTGGATTCCCTTTTCTTTTATTTCACTTTCTGGCCAAAATAGCTTATCAATTTTAAATTTCGCAACATAGTTTACTTTCTTCTCAGTCTTTCTGCCTGTATATGCTTTCGTCTTCTGGTCCCACTCTTCCAATACGAGCATATCGCCTTCTGCAACGTCAAAATCATCCAGCCGCAGCTCAAACTTCTTTTTCCCGGAAGCAACTGCTTCAAAATACTCCGGCCAGATTTTCTTCTTGATGATTGCCATGCTATTGTCCGTGGCAACGTTTATATTTTTTGCCAGAACCACAGGGACACGGATCATTCCTTCCCACTTTTGGCATAGACTGTACGGGCTTGCCCTCCGAAGCCCCGAGCGAAGTCGAGGGGACAGAGGTGGAAGCCAACTTCATATTCATGATGGTTTCTGCGATCAAAGCGTCTATGATCTGCAAAAGACCCTGAAACATCTTGTGCCCCTCGTTCTTGTATTCCACCAAAGGGTCCTGCTGGCCGTACGCGCGCAATCGCACAGAATCCCGCAGCTGCTCCATGTTCTCCAAGTGTTCCACCCACGAGGAATCAATGACGCGCAGAGGAATGATCCTCTCTGCCTGGCGCATGTTCTCCTCACCAACCTCCTGTTCTTTCTTCTCATACTCTTCTTGCGTGTGTCCTGCCTTTTGCGTAATAGCCATGATCTTGGACCTCAGCTGCGCGGGGTCCTGCTGCTCCAGCATCTCGTTCCTCTTGCGATACATTGTCTCTCGATGCCGGTTCAGTACGTCGTCATACTCAAGCAAATGCTTCCTGGCGTCAAAGTTGAATCCTTCCACCTTGCCCTGGGCAGACTCAATGGCCTTGGAAACCATAGCGTGCTGAATGGGCTCGCCTTCCGGCAAGTGGAATTTTTCCATGATGCCTTTTAGCTTGTCCCCTCCGAATATTCTCATGAGGTCGTCCTCCAGGGATACAAAAAACTGGGAAGAGCCCGGATCTCCCTGCCTTCCAGACCTGCCGCGCAGCTGGTTGTCAATACGGCGGGCCTCGTGGCGTTCGGTACCGATAACATAAAGACCGCCCAGGCTTCGACACTGCTCAGCCTCTTTAAGAACCTGCGGGTTCCCTCCGAGAACGATATCCACGCCCCGGCCCGCCATGTTGGTCGCTATGGTCACGGCCCCCTTTCTTCCTGCCTGCGCGATGATGGCTCCCTCTCGCTCGTGGTTCTTCGCGTTCAGCACCTCGTGGGGAACGCCGTCCCGCGACAGCAGCTGCGAAAGACGCTCGTTCCTCTGGATGGAAGCCGTGCCAACGAGCATGGGCTGCCCTTTGAGGTGTCGTTCTTTCACTTCCCGCACAACGGCATTGAACTTTTCTTCTTCTGTTTTATACACCAGGTCCCGAAGATCCTGGCGGACTAAAGGCTTGTTCGTTGGAATCGAAAGCACGTCAATGTTATATACCTTGTGAAACTCCTCAGCTGAAGTGAGAGCCGTGCCGGTCATGCCGGCCAACTTCTTATACATGCGGAAATAGTTCTGGAACGTGATAGAGGCCAGCGTCAAGGATTCCGGCTGCACGAATACATTCTCTTTTGCCTCAAGCGCCTGGTGCAAGCCTCCTGAATATCTGCGGCCCGGAAGCAAACGGCCCGTGAACTCGTCCACGATGACGAGCTGCCCGTCTTTCACCACGTAGTCGCGGTCCCGCTGAAACATCGCCTCTGCTCGCAGGGCTTGCTCTAAATGATGCAGATACTTGATCCCTTTTTCCTGATAGATATCTCCTGCTCCGATGAGTTCTTGAACATGGTCAATCCCGTGTTCGGTCAGCGTGACCGCTTTTCTTTTTTCGTCTATTTCATAATCGGTTTCGGCTTTGAGTTTTGGAATCAATCTCGCAAAATCTTTGTACCAGGAAGAGCTTTGCGTATCGGGGGCTGAAATAATAAGCGGGGTACGCGCTTCGTCAATAAGAATAGAGTCGACTTCGTCTACGATGGCAAAGTTATGCCCCCGCTGCACCATATGCGCCAAGTCGTAGACCATGTTGTCTTTGAGATAATCGAATCCGAATTCATTGTTTGTGCCATATGTAATATCCGCAGCGTATGCGTCTTTTCGTGAAACCGGCCTTAAAAACTTTTCCACTATCTTGAATCCTCCCACGGCATCCCTCTCCTTATCGATAGGCTCGCCCTCCGAAGCTTTAGCGAAGGAGGGGTCATATATATATGAGGTGTCGTGCACGATACATCCCACCGACAGCCCCAGCGCGTGGTAGATCTGACCCATCCAGGCGGCGTCCCGGCGCGCAAGATAGTCGTTCACCGTCACCACGTGCACTCCCTTGCCCTCCAGTGCATTCAGGGCAGTTGCCAGGGTTGCGACAAGCGTCTTTCCTTCTCCGGTCTTCATTTCCGCGATCTTTCCCCGATGCAAAGCAATGCCGCCCATAAGCTGCACGTCAAAATGGCGCTGACTCAAAGTGCGCAAGGCAGCTTCTCTCACAAGCGCAAAGCACTCCGGCAGCACGTCGTTGAGCGTTTCACCTGCCTCGCCGGTAGGCGGGCCCTTTTGGACCCGCTCGCGCAGCTGGCTGAAACGTTCTGCGAGCTGTGCCAAGGAAAGATCCTTGAGCGCAGTTTCCTCTCCATTAATCTCCTCGACCAAAGGACGCATGCTCGCAACAACGCGCTCATCCGCATCTCCTAAGATTTTGCCGAGTATGCTCATCTCGTTATAAAGCCTCTCTATTATTCATTACTTTCGTTATTTTGTAAATGAAAAGGGGCGAGAACTGTGTCCTCACCCCTTGGTGTCCGCCAAAGCGGCTTATTCCCCGAGAACGGTTTCCGGCCGAGCCCAGAACCATGCCTGGTCCTTCTCCTCTCCATCGTACTCCCAGACGTCCGGGATGACGACGGTCTTGAATGGCTTAAAGACCTTCTCGTAGAAGCCCTTGCTGCCGGCCGAGCTGACGACGAAGACCGTCGCAATCTCGAACCCCTCAAAGATGACATCTCCTTCCACGAACTGCCGCAGAGTCTCTCTGACGAGGCGCCTGCCGATGCCGCTCTGCTGCAGGTCCTCGCGGACTGCGATGAAGTCGAGCTCCAGGCTGACGCGTTCGTCGGAGGCGTCAGAGACGCCCCAGACGATCGCCCCGACCAGTTTCCTGCCGTGGAAGGCGGCAAACACCTGGCACCAGGGATGATCCTGGAGATAGTCGTTCATCCACCGATGGTGGACGCCCCGCCGATTTTCCTCTTCGTAGATCTCCGCAGCCAGAAGGTGCGAGACCTTTCTGATCAGCCGTTGATCTTGCGGATTGATCCGTCGAATCTGGACTTCCACCTGAAATTTCCTTCTTTCACTAAATTGCCGTGTGTACCAAAAAAGATAGTAGCATGTTATAAAAAGTCAAGTTGTGAATAACTTGGCTCGGCCAAGGATAGGTCGAGGATAAAGCGAAAAGAAAATGCCCCGCGTCAGGCGACGGGGGCGGGTTCGAAAACGGGCTCAAGGAAGGGCGGCGTAGCCTCTTCCCTAAGCCGGAATGTCTCAGAGTTGTTGTTTGCGTGCGTTGTGTACAAGCGAACAAACAACCCGTGGACTTTCTCCAGCTCGACCGAGCAGAAAGCCTCACACACCGGGCATTCGAACTGCAGAGGCAAACACCTCTCCGGAATCTCGGACCCGTGTTTGATGAGAATCTCCGAGCAGCACCGCTTCAGAACCGGGGGCGTTGTTGATCCCTCAGGCTTGAGGAACGGGTAGCCCTTCAGGGAATCGACCGTCCAAACGATGGATGAGGCAAGGTTAGTGTACCTGTTCCGCTTTTCCTTGCGCCACGGATGACTGTTGGGAAGACACACGAACTCCTTTCCGTCTTCGTAGAATTTTCCCCATTGGAGAATCCAATTCTCGCAACAGTTAAGAAGAATCGTTCTGCCAATCATGTCGAAACTCCTTTCGAAACTTCCGAAATGGCTATTGACATCCTAATCTATGCACATATGCTTGTCAATAAAAAGGACCGAGAGAATTATCGCACGAATTGGATTTCTTCCTCTAGCCGCGCGCCGAATTTCTTTTTTGCTTGCTTTTTTACTTTTTCAGCAAGTTTTTTTACATCTTCTGCTTTTCCGTTTCCCAAATTCACCATGTAATTCGGGTGTTTTGTTGAAACTTGAATGTCCCCCACGCGCAGGCCCTTCAATCCGGCCTCTGCAATGATAGCTGCCGTAGGGATGACGGGAAAGGGATCGATCTTGATGACGCTGGCGAAGTGCTTCTGCCAACGAGTCGACATTTTTTTGACATCGCAGTTCTTAAACACGCTTCCCGCATTAGGATACTCAAGAGGGTGACGCTCTCTGCGATATCTCATATGGCTCTTCGCAATCCTGGAAAGCTCTTTTGCGTTCCCCTTTTTCAGACGGAGGCGAGCCGCAAACACGACGTACTTCTTTTCCTTGAATAGCGAGGATCGATAGGAAAACTTGCACTGCGCCTTTGAAAACGTGCGCACACGACCCTTCTCGTTAATCGCTTTGACGGAGACGACCGCATCTTTGATTTCTCCTCCGAAAGCTCCAGCGTTCCCTCGTACGGCTCCTCCCAGGGTACCTGGAAGTCCTCCCGCCCATTCCAATCCTGCCAACCCGCGCTTTGCGGTTTCTCTCACAAGTAAATCCATAGAAACTCCGGCGCCTGCAACAACGCGCGTGCCTGTAATTGTATAGTTCTTTATATTTATAAAAATGACGAGGCCTTTGAACCCCTTGTCTGCTATCACCACGTTGCTGCCTCCTGCCAAAACGAAAAATGGAGTTCTGCGGGACTTCGCCGCCCGCAGCGCACGGATGACGGCAGACGGGGTACGCGCAATAAAAAAATATCTCGCGAGGCCTCCTATGCGAAATGTCGTATACGGTGCTAACAATACTCCTTCCCGAGCTTGAGGAAGGAGCTGCTGTATCGATTTCTTCGATGTATTCATAATATCCGCTATGGGCCGGAGGAGTAAACTCCAATACAAAGTCTTTTGTGAGTGCTGCCTCCGACCCGGCTTTATTTTTACACGGGGGCATAAAAAAAGCAAAAGGCCTCGCTGGAGGTTGAAGCAAACTGCTTTGCTTCAACGGGCGTTTTAGCGAAGCTTTAGCGAGCGTTAAAAAACGCCCAGTGCCCCCGAGAGCGGGTGTCTTAAAAAGTAACAGATCCCGCTCGAGGGGGATCTATCACCGACTTTGTGGAAGCTCCCTTGCGGGAACACTCACGTCCTTATCTTATCATGTCGCCCTATTTTGTCAACCCCGAAAGCTGATTAAGTTTCGCTCTCGTGGCGGGCCCCACGTACCCGGTCCCCTGCGTAAGACCGAGGGGGGCGAGCACTTCTGTGCGGTGTTTCTCCTGGAAGCGGACAACCGCCGCCAAGGTGAGCTGGCCGAAGTTTCCGGTAATAAAGCCTTCGGGGTATACGTCGTCCTGTTTAAGCTGCTGCTGCAGGCAACGCACCTCGTCGCTGTTTCGCATGCCAAAGAAGAGGTTGCTCTGCAACGCCTGGCAGGAAACCTGTGCCGATCCGGATTGCAGGGTAGCTAACTGGCTTCGCAAACGGGCAATCTGGCTAAGCAGCGCCTCAATCTGCGCGCTAATCCCGGCGCCGGAATCCTGGGATGCTCCCGAGGTTATCGAGATTCTCCAGGAAAAGAAATATGAAGAAGCGCTTGAACCAAAACCGGCATTCCTCCCCTCTATGAAGGGCATGAGGATGAGAGCTGTGACGTCGTCTCCGAACCGCGGGATACTGATACTGCCGTGCTGAGCCGAGTCAATCGCCATAATCCTCAGCTCATATCCTCCGGATGCTTTTTCTAAAAGATACGGGACCCTGAAACGGACCTGCCCGTTGCCGTCAAACACGAACTCCATCTGCCCTTTCGGACCTCCGCTCACCTTATACCAATTCCCGGCCCATTCTTTTGTCTGACTGCTGAACGAAAGCTCGCTTGTCCCGAATGCGGGAAGAAAACTCGTATAGGGAGCCACGCGCAGTTGCCGCAGGGCTTGGGCCGTCAAACAAAACTGTTTTCCGTACGAACAATCATTCAAAAACAGCGCAACCACCCAGTTCTGAAAAACATCGGCAAACGTATCCTTGAATCCGTTCTTTACAAGCGCTTCGTTAAAGGCGTCAACGCCTTTCTTGTTGGAAAACACTATGTCTTGAGGGACTTTTATACCGTATTGTTCGCGCACATACTCAAAGAACATGCTAACGACCCCGTAGTCAACGGAAGTGTTGCGCCATTCCACGAGAGAATCTCTTGGGTTCGTTATAAAGTCGCGCACCCGTTTTGCAAGGTATTCTTGCTCTTCTTCGTCTCTGTTTTTTGTCATCAAGGGGGCAAGCTCTGCAAACGCTTCCTGTATCCATACGTCGTCATCCACGCCTCTCAGAATGTCTTTCTGATTCAGATAAATGAGATGCATGTACTCGTGGGCGAGATAGCTTACGGCAAAGGATGAGGTGACGTATGTCCCGTTCAGGTATACCATCTCCCGCTCGTTTGACCTTGGGGCTTGCAGACGGGAAAATCCGTCTGCGGTATTCACATATCCCCGCACGTCTTCTCGCATCGGATGTATGAGCACGGTAATGTGGACGTCCCGGTCAATGCCAGGCGTATTCTCATATCCAAACAGCCCAGTCAGGGAAGGGTACACGTCCCGCTCAAAGACCACGGCAATCTGAGACAAAGATGCCAGCACGGCATTCGCTTCCTGCGCTCCGAGCCCGTTCCACCAGTCATTCTCAATGTAGAAGTAGAGCTGCGGACTCATCTTCCTCAGAGTAGCTGTAACCTCGCTTCTCTTTGAAACGTCGTACGTGGTGTCAACGGAAAACACGCGCTGCTGATCTACCACGTCGGCTGAAACCAAAAGAGGCTGCCCGATAACAAAAATTACAGAGATAAAAAAGATTATGCGAAAAACCAGCCTCATCGTTTCTTCCATCGTACCAAAAGAAAGCCGAAACGCAACTTACCTGTATGAAGGAACAAGGCGGTGCAGCGTATCAACTAAAGATTGCGATTCAGCTCCTGCCAGGCCTTCTTGCAGATGCCCTAGCCCCTTTTCCAGCAACGCGGCATCCAGGGGCGGAAGCTTCGCTATGAAAATCTTCTGATGCTGGGTTGCGCTCGTCCCCTCTTCCGCGCTCAGCATTTCTTCAAAAAGCTTTTCTCCGGGTCTCATGCCGGTAAATATGAACTGAATGTCGCGATCCGCTTCCAAACCCGAAAGACGAACCATTTCCCGGGCTAAATCCACAATCTTCACGGGGCTGCCCATATCAAGCACGAATATCTCTCCCCCTTTTCCCATGGCTGAAGCCTGCATCACGAGCAGACAGGCTTCGGGATTGGTCATGAAATAGCGTTTCATTTCAGGATCGGTAATCTTTACAGGCCCTCCTCTTTTAATCTGTTCCCGGAAAAGCGCCACAACATTCCCCCTGCTGTCCAATACGTTCCCAAAACGCACCGCAACAAAACGGGTGCCGCCCTTTCCGGAAAGCTCCTGACAAATCATCTCTCCCACGCGCTTGGTAGCGCCCATGACCGAAGTCGGGTTAACCGCCTTATCGGTGGAAATATATACGAAACATTCAGTCCCGAGTCTTCCGGCAATTTCTGCAACGATTCTCGTACCTAATATATTCGTTCGCACGGCTTCTGCGGGATCGGCCTCCATTAATGGTACATGCTTGTAGGCCGCGGCATGAAACACAATATGTGGCTGCCATTGCTTGAATACGCGCTCTATTTTCTGCTCATCGGTAATATTGCCCACGCATGAAATAATGCGTACGTGAGAAAACCGCTCATTGAGCTCTTGGGCGAGCATGAATATCCCGCTTTCATCTTGATCAAGGAGCACAATGACTGAGGGCGCGAATGTTGAAACCTGACGGGCAAGTTCAGAACCAATAGAGCCTGCGGCTCCGGTAATGAGTACAATTTTTTCACGGAGAAACCGGGAAAGCGCGTCTGTATCCAAAGATACCACTTCTCTTCCGAGAAGATCCTGTACCTGCACGTCCCGCACGTCTGCAAAAGAGACCTTTCCGTCAAGGATCTCTCCCAGAGAAGGCAACACTTTCATGGTCTCAATCTGGGCTTGGCGTCCAAGCTCCACCGCTCGCTTTATGGCAGAGGAAGGGGCCGAGGGCATCGCAATGATCATCTCCTGGATTCCGTACTGTTTTGCGACAGCAGGGATATCAGGTACCGTTCCCGCAACGCGTACGCCGTGGATGCTCAACCCTTGTTTTCTCTTGTCGTCATCCACAAAACACGAAGGTGTGTATTTTTTCTGGCCGGTCTGCATGCTTCGCAGCAGCTGTTCTCCCGCATCGCCTGCTCCGACGATAAGGACACGGACACCTCCTGCGTTTTGCAGGGAGATATGCTGGGCAATGCGTTTTGCCATGCGTATGGCTCCCGTGAAAAAGAACGTCAGTACGTATCCGACGAGCAATGTAGACCTGGGAAGTTCTGCAAACGCCCTCACGCCCTGGACGCTCACGACAATGGTGGTGATCAACAGGAACCCGCCGGTCACGGCATACCAAAGCACAAGCACATCTCTCGTGCTCACGTGACGCCAGGAGAAAGAATACAGGCGGGCCCAAAGGAAAACAGGGAGAATCGCGGCCCAACCCAGCACGATCATGACGGGCAATGTTAGATAAAGATGTACAGCCGGAATCATTCCGTCAAAACGCAGAAAGAACGCAAGGAAAAATGCGAGCGCTATAAACAGCGCATCACCGAATAGAAACAACAGGGTTCTTGAAATCCTCTGAGTCATGACAGTAGATCCATGCTCTCTTGAAGAGCTTTGATTACCCTATGTTGCTGCTGGGGCTGAAGCACCGAAGAAAACGGCAACGCAATCGTCCTGTCGCCAACCCACTCCGTATGCGGGAACTTTCCGAGCTTGGACCCGAATGCCTGACGATAGAACGGCTGCAGATGAATGGGCTCAAAGTATGTGCTGCACTGCACCCCTCTTTTTGCCATGAGTTTCACAATCCTATCCCGATGAGATTTCGTAAAAGGAGGGGTGAGCATGAGCACGTATACGAACCAGCTTCGTTTCGCGCCGGGCCTGGAAACCGGAAGGATGACCCGCTTCTCTTGCGAGAGCAGACGAGAGTACAACGAGGCGGCTCTTGCTCGTTTTTGCAACATCCCTGGCAGGCGCTTGAGCTGCGCCAACCCCAGGGCGGCCTGCATCTCTGTCATCCGGTAGTTGTATCCCAATCTCACGTGCCCCAGCCAAGTATTCTTTCCCTGCTTTCTTCCTTGATTCGTCATGCTCCGACAGAGATCCGCAATCCTCTTATCGTCAGTCAGCACCATCCCTCCTTCTCCGGTGGTCATCTGCTTGTTCGGATAGAAAGAGAATATGGCGGCATCTCCAAATCCTCCGCACTTCTTGCCTTTGTATATGGCCCCAATGGCTTCTGCAGAATCCTCAATAACCTTCAACCGGTATTTCCTTGCGATGCGCAAAATCTCATCCCACGCGGCTGGTTCGCCGAACACGTCTACCGCCAAAATCGCTTTCGTCCGCCCTGGGCGAATCACCTTCTCTATCTTTGCAGGATCAATATTAAATATGTCTTTTTCAATGTCCACGAATACGGGCGATGCCCCCACGTACAGGATACAGTTGGAAGAAGCGATGAAAGAAAACGAGGGCACGATCACCTCGTCCCCTTTGCCGATCCCCAATGCAGACAAGGCAAGATGCAGCGCCGAGGTTCCGGAGTTCACGGCAACGGCATACTTCCTGCCAGCCAGCCGCGCCATGCCCTTTTCAAATGTCGATATCTGGGGACCCGAACCCATGGAAGTCAGAATGGGCGTTTTCAATACATTCTGCACCGCCGTGCGTTCGGCTTCTGTAATGTCTGGGGAAGAAAGGGGAATCATGAATGGCTTGTAGCTTCTTAGCTTTTTAGCTTTTTGATGACTCGAGCGGGAATTCCAAATGCGACCGCGTTGGCAGGAATATCCTTATTGACAAAACTGAATGCTCCCACAATGGCTCCTTTGCCTATCGTAACTCCTGGCATGATGAGCGAATGAGATCCGATGCTGCAGTTTTTTTTCAGCACCACTTTTCCTTCTTTTTGGTCAATCGTAGATACGGAATAAATGGAACAATGGGATCCTATTTGGGCCTCGTCCTCAATAACCACCCCGTATTTTGCATTGATATAGGTAAAGGCACCGATATCGGTTTTCTTCCCAAGCTTCAAGTTCTTGGCGTGCTGGACCAGCCAGTGATATTTTGTCGGTCTTCCCTCCCGTATGGTCGGATATTTCCAGCGAACAAATCGGTCATTCATGGCGTTTATTTATAGTCTTCAACAACCCCTTTCGCCCCGTATTGGCCTTTTCCCAATAGCACGATTATAGCCGTATAGAAGAGAATTTTCAAGTCAAGAAAAATGGACCAGTGCTCAATGTACCATACGTCCCACCGAATGCGCTCTTTCCAGGAAAGCGTGTTCCATCCTTTCAGCATCGCCATATTCGCTATTCCGGGTTTTACCAAAAGACGCTTTCGTTCTGATGCGGAATATTGGGCCGCCTGATGCGGAAGGGCGGGCCGCGGCCCGACAAATGACATCTCCCCTTTCAAAATATGGAAGAGTTGAGGAAGCTCGTCAATGCCGAATCTCCGGAGTATCCGCCCGACCCAGGTGATGCGAAAATCATTTTGCTCCACCTCAATCCCCCTTCCCATATTCACCGCGTTCTCTACCATCGTCCGGAACTTCAGCATTCTAAACACCTTCCCGTCTTTCCCCACCCGTTCTTGGATGAAAAATATAGGGCCTCTGGAGTCTATCCTGATGAGAATTGCGATAATAAAAAAAGGGATCGCAAGCACGACGAATATCGCTAATGCCGCGAGAAGATCAAATACTCTCTTGAGAAATCTCTGAAATCCCATCATATGCATATCCTATCACGGATTCTGCCCGAGAGAAGATATGCGAAGTTTCGCTTTCAGAAGCTGCTCGTACTCTTTCCGAAGTAGTTCGAATACCGCATCCTGATCATATTCCCGCTCCACCTTTTTTCTCCCCTCCTCCCCCATTACTTTGGCTTCTTCCGGATGAGAAAGAATATGCTCAATCGCCTCCGCCAGCTTTGCTGGATTACTGGAAGGAACCAGGAATCCCGTCTTTTTGTCATCCACCCCCTCCCTGCATCCTCGAATATCAGAAGCCACAACAGGTCTCTTCATCGCAGAGGCCTCTAAAATGGAGAGCCCCAGTCCTTCCCTGTACGAAGGCAGGACGAAGACATCCATAACGGAATACAGCTCGATGACGTCTATGCGCTCTCCAAGAAACAGCACCTTGTCCCGGATGCCGTATGTATCAACAATGTTTTTATCCAGCGCATCTCTTTTTTCTGGCTCCTCCGGTCCTATGATAAGCAGTACTGTATTCGGAAATCGTTTTAGGATTTGGACAAACGCGGCAAAAAGAGGAATAAATCCCTTTTCTCTCACCAAGCGAGCCACAATTCCAACAACCTTCGTATTGAGAGGAACGCCTATTTCCCGCTTCTTTTGCGCGATGAACTCTTTTGAAAATCGACTCGGATCAAATTTTCGAAGGTTAATGCCTCCTCCGACATATATTACTTTTCCAGAGGGGTAAATCCCATGACCAGTTAAAAATGCGACATCTTCCTTGTTTACCGAAAATGCCTTATGGACGATTTTTGCGATAATCCTCTCTATGGGAATAAAGATGAATTTCTTTTGCCAGGAAGAATCTTTCTGAAAATAGAGCCCGTGAATGGTCGTGATGCGAACTGGAACTCTTGCGAAGAATGCCGCGAGCTGTCCCAAGAAACTTGCCTTGGGCGTATGAGTGTGCACAATATCAAATCGCTCTTTTTTGAAAAACCAATAAAGTCTAAATAATGCCGCAAGGTCTGCAATTGGGGTAAAGAGCCGCCTTGTAATCATAGTGGTCTGCACCTTTATTCCGGTATTTCTGATTTCTGGCACCCATTTCCCATCCGAAGATGCCGCATGCACCTCGTATTTCTCTTTCTGAAGGTAGCGCATAAAATCCAGGAGAAGAAACCGCAGAGAAATATCTGCGGACGCCACCTGGCATATTTTAAACATACGATCCTGTTCTTTGTGGGAACGAGCTCCCCTTAATTGATACCCCATCCCTTTTATCCCTCGCCTCAAAGAAGCAGGGACAAGATAGCTCACATATCCTCTTGCAATGCCAAGAGAGGCCCGCAAGCTCTTTGGGTAAAACCCCTCTCTAAGAGCTTTCTGTCTTGCCTTGAGCGCAAAGAGCGCCTGTTCTCTGTTTCTGGTCCGCGTGATGGAATCAGGGGCAAATCGGTAGGTGGTCAAATATGCAGAGAGATTCGCAGTGTCGTAGAATTTTGCAATGCGGAAATAAAGCTCGTAATCTTGAGTGTATTTCCAGCGCTCATCGTACCAGCCAACCTTGTCGAGGGCCTCTTTTCTCATCATGATGGCCGAGTGTACGAATGGGTTAGTGAAAATAAGCGCTCTTTTGAGGGCGGCGCTATCTGTGGGAAGTTTCTTTTTGTTCGCTATGGTTCCCTCCTTGTCCATCTCATACGCCCAGGTGCCCAGAAGGGCGCAGGAAGGATTGGCTTCAAGAAACTCCACTTGAAGCTGAATCCTTTCCTTGTGTGCGATGGCTTTGTCGTCTACACGAGCAATATACTTTCCCTTCGCTTCCCTCAAGGCCTTGTTGAGAGATTTGGTAAGGCCAAGGTTTGTTTGATTGCTCAGGAGCCGGATCCTTGCGTCTCGAACGGCGTATTCTTTGAGTATGTGAGAAGTTTCATCCGAAGAAGCATCATCTACGATAAGAAGTTCCAGATTTTTGTAGCTTTGAGAAAGAATGCTTTCTACGGACTCTTTGAGAAGCGAAGCGCGGTTGCGAGTAGCCATGACTACGGAAACAAGAGGTCTGTTTTTCATATGCGCTTTCTGAGAAAAAACTTACGAAAAAAAAATTTAATGTCGTACCAGAGAAAAAAGGGGATCAAGGCAAGCCCTTTGATCTTTGCTTTTTGTTTTGCTTTCTTCAGATCTTCTCCGCCAAGCACCAGGGAAAGCGCTTTTGCAAGTTGCGCAGGGGCTGGTTGAAGTTCCAAAAATGCGATGAGTTTTCTCATGGTGCCTTGGGTATTCTCGAGCATTTCTTCATAGGAAATTTCAAGCGTCCGGAGATCAGGGTTTCTTTCAAAAAATTCTTTAATGCGCTCTTCGTACACACGAGTAATTCGTAAGGCTTCATCTCTCCGCATCCCTGACCTCTTCTGTAAGGACTCGGCAATCTGGTTGGGATTTCTCTTGCAATGAATAAAATAAGGATTTCTCAAGAAGGGAAAGTAGAGAGATATGGTGAGGCTCGTACGAGGATCTTTCCAGCCCCAAAGATCTCGCTCTGATCTTGCAATAAGATTTTTTATTCTTGGAGCAAAACGATCTCTAATCGCTTCAAGCTCGGAAAGAGAAGGGGGGTGAGCCGCGTCTCCATTCGCTGCGAGCAGGAGGGTATCATTCAGCTCTACAAATTCCGCATTCTCAAAATGGCCGAGGGGATTTGAGGATGTCGCTCCAATCAGCTTCTTTCCCAGATGCACCCCCAAGACATTCAAGATGCTTGCTGTCAAAGAGGTGCCGGATCGATGCATGCCAATCACGACTATGGTTTTCATGAATGAGAAGAATCACCGAATATATCCATGTCCTTTCAGATAATCAAGAATCTTTTGCTTGTTTTCTTCGATGCTCGCAGTATCCGTATGAAGTTCTATGTTCGGGTTTTCTGGAAATTCGTATGGATCGGAAACTCCGGTAAAATTGGGGATCTCTCCTCTCTCTGCTTTTTTATACAACCCTTTTTTATCTCTCTGTTTACAAACCTCCAAAGAGCAACTGCAGAATACTTCAATAAAGTTTTGAACCTCCTTCCGCACCCCTTCCCTCTGCGCCCGATACGGAGAGATAAAAGAAGCTATCACTCCGACACCATTTCGACTCAGCAACGCGGCAAGAAATCCAACCCGTCTGATATGTTCGTCGCGATCCTCCTTTGTAAAACCGAGGTCTTTCCAGAGGTGCTTGCGCACAAGGTCTCCGTCCAAGCGTTCTGCAAGATACCCTCTTTGCTTGAGCTCTTCCTCTACTCGGTCTCCCAGAGTTGTTTTTCCAGAACCTGAGAGGCCGGTAAGCCAAAGTACAAATCCTTTTTGCATGTGCATGTTCTTACTCTTCTCTCGTGGAAAGTTTTTCTGGATCTTCAATGCCCTGAAGTTTCATCAACTCTGCGTTCAGGGATTCTCCGGCTTCGTGTAATCTGAGCTCTAAACCTTTTTCTCTTGCAAAATGAATGAAAGCCCGCATATCTTTTGGAAAACATTTCCCTCCGTAGCCCCGATATCCGCTATGGCGCACATCAAGATGACTCTGCCCAATGCGAGGATCAGCTCCTGCACATTCTCTGACCGCTTCATAGTCAATGCCGAGCTGCTCGCAGAGGTCTGAAAGTTGGTTTGCAAAAATCACTTTGAGGGCCAAAAATGTATTGCCAAAATATTTCACCATTTCTGCTTCCTCTGCCTTGATTATTCTTGCAAGTGGCGCGCGAGGAAGCATCTCTAAAATCTGCTGGGCCGCTCCTTGGCTTTTCTCTGTATATCCAACAATCTGTCGCAACGGATGCAGCATATCTTCCAGCGCTCTACTCTCTTGGAGGAACTCGGGGTTGTAGAGAAACGTATGGTGAGGATATGCCTCTTGCAGCCTGGCGGTGGTGCCAGGCAGCATAGTTGATTTGAGTACGACCACTTTTTGCCCTCCTATGTTGCGGCATGCCTCCTCTACAAAAGATAGGTCTACTTTTCCTTCTTTGGTGGAAGGGGTGGGCACACAGACAAACATTACGTCTGCCTTGTTTAGTTCTTCAAGAGAACCCATTCGCTTTGGGGGATCATACAGCAAAGGAGTCATGCCCTCCCCTTGAAAATAGTCGGCAAGCGCCCTTCCCACGGTTCCCACGCCAATAATTCCTATGCTCACACCGTTGTTTTTCTTATGGGGCATAGTGCTTCAAAAACCATTTTTTTGTTCTCTCCACCCCCTCTGCAAAAGAAACTTTCGGCTCCCATGCGAGATACGCTTTTGCGAGTTTCAAATCCGCCCTCGTGTGTTCTACGTCTCCTGCTCTTTTGGGCAGATACATCTTGGGGCCTCCCAGCAAATTCACGAGCTCATTCACAGAATGAGAATCGGCCGCGCCGACATTCACTATCTCCCCTCCCTTCAAGGTCTTCGCTGTCATTGCTTTGATGGTTGCCTCTACAACATCATCCACATAGCAAAAAGCCCTCGTCTGTGTCCCGTCTCCGAAAACGCTAAGAGGCTTTCCTTCCCTGCGCATCCTGAGAAATTTTCCAATCACCAAGCTGTAGTCAGAATCAAAATCAATGCGGGGGCCGTACACGTTGAAATACCGGAGAGAAATCACCGGCAGTCCATACAGAGAAGAAAACATCTTTGCCCACTGCTCTCCTACCCATTTCTGAAGGCCGTATGGACTCACGGGATGAGGCATCATGTTTTCTCTCAGAGGAAGGGTTTTCTGGTCTCCATACACGGAAGAGGAAGAGGCAAAAACAATCCGCTTGACTTTCGCATCAAGCGCTGCTTTGAAAACACAGAGTGTGCCTGCAATATTTACCTCAGAAGTGCCGATGGGATCCGCGACAGAAAGCGGAACCCGAGGAAGAGCGGCTAGATGAAAGATACCTGATGGTTTTTCCTTTCGGAACACCCGGGATACAAAAGCGAGATTTCTGATATCGCCCCGCACAAAGACCGCTTGTTTGTTGACATTTTTTTTTCTGCCGGTAGAGAGATTATCCAGAACCACCACCCGGTGCTTCTTTTGAATAAGGCGGTCGGTCAAATGAGAGCCGATAAATCCTGCTCCGCCCGTCACAAGTACTTTCATACCCGTCTATAATGGAGCAGGAACGTAAAAAAGTCAACCGCTCTTTCCTTTAAAATGAGGTGCCAGAAGGCCAATAGCGATCTTCTAGAAAGCCAAAGTTCGTACTAAAGTACAGGTCAAAGAGGAAGCGGAAGGTGTTCACCGCGCTCCAGGATTCTGGAGGGACTTCGCTTTTTCCAGGAAGCAGGAATGCTGAAAAGTTCCTCAGTTGGAGCTTTGCACGTTCCTCGTCATTCTCCACCCACTCTTTGGGCAGATGCACCCCGTGATCTGATTGAATAACGACTATGGGAGGCGTGGAACCCGCAGCCGCAAGAATGGTATCCACCGCTTCCTTGAACTTCTTGTCGGCAAACTTGAGCTGCCCCAAGTAGAGCTCCATGTCGCGGGGAGTATCCTTCTGCCCCGGATTGTTGCCAATGTACTCTCCGTTCTCTCCGAACACATAGGGTATGTGAGGAATGAGGATGTGGACAATGACAAACTTGGGGCCAGGGAGTTTTGTTGCTTTCTCAATGTCGGAAAATGCGTTCAGCACTTTGGTCCGGGGATTCATAAGGGGCCCCAATGCGGTCATGCTTTGTACGATGCGATGGAAATCGCTGCTGGTGAAGCGCACGTCGGCCTCTTCTCCTGTTATTACAGAGGAGCCAGAACCTACAAATACGAATTTGTACCCTCGCTCTTTCAAAAAACTTGCCGCCTTGTTCTGTTCGGCGAGTTGCCTTGTGTAGGAAAGGTCGCTGGAAGAGAGATACTCCATGTTGAAGGTAGAGGGTAGGGAGAATCTCGTGGAAGGATAGTTGCTCAAACTATTCTCCACAATATGGAATCCTCTGCTCTCAAGCTCTTCACGGAAAGCGCTATCGTCATATCCGAAGAACTCAGAGAGTATCTCGGAGTTCGCGCGGCCGTCAGGAATGAGGTAGTAAATGTCGGGAAGAGCTGCCTCGGCGCTCAAAGGCGCGGACGGCAGAGTTTGCGAGGAAATATCTTGACGGTAAGTAAACTCATACGCAACCAGGTTCCCGATCGGAAGAAGCAAGAGCAGAATAAGCGCAAACGAAAGAGGTTTTGAAATAGGGCGCAAGGTAGCTCGCCATTTCAAGGAAACAAGAAGCAAAACTCCCCACAAGAACGCCCAGAGAACTATAAGGGTTCTATTTCGCGAAAACTCTCGCAAAAATGCGCCCTCCTTGGCAAACAAGCCAAAAAGAGATTCATAAAAAAATCCATAGTACCAAAAAGCGCATATAAACAAAGAGGCAAGAAGAGAGGCGCTACATATCTCTCTTTTCAATATATGCGCAAAAAAGAAAAATGCGATAAGCGCGCTTGCGCCGGCAGCAAGCAGAGGAAACCAAAGCTCTCCGTACAAAAGTTCCTGGCGATTGTGGCTAAAAAGAAAGAGGACCGGAAAAAGGGCCAGAGCAAGTGGCGGAAAGAGCGCTGAGAGGATAGAACGGAACTTTATATTCATATTTTTTTCATAAGATAGAGGATGCGGTGGGAATCAATAACCTGCTCTTGGCGAATGATGCGAAAGAATTGTGAAAATGCTTCTTCAAAATGCTCCTTGGTATAAGAAGGAAAGATATCATCCCTTGAGCGAAGCAGGAACTGCGCGTTTGAATCTTCCTTTGGCACAAACTCAATGACCAAGGCGGAACAAATGCGAGAGAGAAACTTTGCAATTTCCCCAAAGGGAACATTGTTGGAAATGGCAAGATGGTGCAAAAGGGCCAAGGCAAACACCATATCGGCAGGGCCGCGCTCTGCCAAAGACATCCGTTCTTCTCCTGCCCAGCCCAGAGACGAGCTTGGGTTGGTAAAATCCATAAGCAGAGGCAAAAGATTCGTCTCTTTGCGCATTTTCACCTCATGCCAATTCTTCTCAACGGTTTCGTGGTCAATATCAAAGGCAACGGTGGAGACCCCGTTTCCAGACGCAATTCTGCTGAACACCCCGGTATTTGCCCCCAGATCCCAGACCGTCTTTGGAGAAATTTCCTCCACTACCGCTTTTATAAAGTCCTTCTTTGCCTGAAATGCCTGACTAGAATAGTTTGTTTCTCCGTAGTATTCCCCCCATTCGCTCCTTTTGCTGCTCAACTTCAAGCCCTCCACTGCGTCTTTCAAGCTTTCTAAAAACGCGGCGAGCTGAGCTTTGGAAAGCCGAGGAGTTTTTTTCTTCTCTGCTCCCTTTTCGTATCGTTTTTGAAAAGCGGCATGAATGCGAAGATGCGAAAGAAGAGAGGGTTTAAAATTGCTGGAAAACGGCAAAAGGGAACTGGCCAGGTCCAAGGGAATGCCGTCAATAAAAACTCTCATGAGCTGACTTAATCTCACGTCTCTCTCGCTCATCAGGGCCAAGGGGGCCAAAAAATGACGGCAGAACTGGCCGTAGGCAACCCACGGTGTTCCCTCCTTATGGAAGTCAAAGGAAAGGGTGTCTATGAACATCGCCTTTCCCTTGAAAAACTGAATGTTGTAGCAGCTCGCGTCTTTGAGCGTCATGCCAAACCGCAATGCAATCTTCTGCACGGCCAGCGTGGCAAGGGCAGCTGCCTTGAGCTGGCTGAAACACCATTCGTAAGGATACGAGATGAACGGAATAACCCGCGGCTTGAGAATCTTATACGCTCCTTGCATGCGTTGCAGCGCTTCTCTCAATTCTTCATGGGGCAAGAGAAGGTTTTTTCCGACCAGAGCCTCGTACAAACCAGAGCTCATAAGATGATCGTACTGCGCTTTATAGGCAGGAGCTACCATGCGATAGGGCTCTCCCTTTTCATAAAAAAGAAAGCCGCTGGGATCTCGAAAGCTTCCTTTATCTCTCGAGTTGATCGTTGTCATCGCGCTTTCTCCTAAACATTCCGAAAATCTTTCTCCAATAGATTTTGAGCATATAGAGAGCGCCCGCAAACGTCGCTATGACAACCTGCACCACCATGCTCCCCGTCCCAGGATCAAGATATGCCTCGGCCCAGGCAGGCAAAAGGATGAGGGTGAGGAGGAACGAAAGGAAAGAAAATATACGCATAGAATACATCATAGTATCACTCTTTTGAAATAGGGGCAACTGTTATTGGGTGGACAATTGATCTTCAAGAAAAGGATAGCACTGATCTTCAAGAAATCCAAAGTTGGTGTCAAAGTAGAGGTCAAAGAGAAAACGGAAGGTGTTCACCGCGCTCATGTCAGAGGGAAGAGCAGCATCTTTTCCGGGAAGATAGTATGCCCCAAAGTTTCGTAATTTTCTCCGTGCGCAACCTTCCCGGATCTTGAACCCTTCCACATACGTTGTTCCATGATCTGACTGGATAATCACCACCGGGGGTGCTGAACCTGAGGCCGCAAATATTTTTTCTACCGCCTCCATGAGCTTTTTATTCGTAAACTTGAGTTGCTCAAGATATGACGAATCAATAGCTTCTCCGTTCTCGCCAAAAATAAATGGCGCGTGAGGAACTAAAATATGCGCCATCACGAACTTTGGACCCTCAATCTTTGCCGCCTTTTCTATGTCGGAAAACGCACCCAGTATTCTGCCCCGGTGATCAATAACATGGCCAAGTACGGTTATGCTCTGCACGATGCGGTAGAAATCATTATTCGTGAAGTTAATGTCTGCCTCCTCTCCTGTCATCATACTGGAACCCGACCCTATAAATATGAACTTGTACCCTTGTTCTTTGAGAAACCTTATAACCTTGTTATTTTCGGCAAGCTCTCTCGTATTTTCAAAATCGCTGGAAGAAAGATACTCCATGTTGAGAGTAGAAGACAAGGAAAGGTGTGTAGCGGTGTAGTTGCTCCTACTGTTTGTAACCACTTGAAAGCCGCGAGAACGCAGATACCCAAGAAATTCCGCGTTGTCATATTCAAGAAATCGCTTGAGAGCTTCGGAATTTGCATAAGCATCGGGAACGATGTAGTAAATGTCGGGCAGCGCCCCCCCTCAGAGGACGAGGAGAGAAGCGTATGTTCCGGAGATATCCGGCGGTGAGTAAGTTCATACGCCGCTAAGTTTCCAATCTGCAGAAGTAAAAGAACTCCAAGGGTGAAAGATAGGGGTTTTAGAATTTTATGCCAATGGGTTTTTAATCTGACAGCGACAAGAAATATAGCTCCCCATACAAAACCCCAGACCAATAGAGATGTTCTTTGACGCGGAAAATCCCGCCAGAAAACTCCTTCGACGTCAAATAACCCGGAAAGTCTTACGTAAAAAAATCCATAGTACCAAAAAGCGCACATGAGGAGAGAGGCAACAAGAGATGCGAAAAACACATCTCTGGTAAAAATCCTCGCCAGGAAAAATACGGCAAGGGCGCCAGCTGCACTCAAAAAGAGGGGAAGCCAGAGCTCTTGGCGCAAAAGCTCCTGGCGATTGTGGCTGAAAAGAAAAAGAACTGGGAATACGGATATGGCAAGACAGGGGAAGAAAGCTATAAGCGTCTGTTTCTTCATGTTTTTCCTATGGTATCGCGAACCCTCAGCGCGAGTAAAGAAAGAAGCGCAAGGAACGCGGGGATGCGAATACGCATATACACTCCAAAATTGCTTACGATGAACAACGAAAGAAGCCCGAGGAGGCCGATCCCGAAGAGCACCACCGGAAGCATCATTCTCCAGCGCTTATGAGAAACAACAACGCCCTTGGCAATGAAGAAAAAGAGGGCATACCACCACATCGTTTCTCCAAGAGTCAGCCAATGACGAGGATACTGGAACTGCCACGGGAAGGGCCCGAAGGAAACAACAAGAAACGAGCGTATGGAGTTGAAAAGAAAGCTCAAGGGATTTTCGGTCCCGGCTTGTACCACCACCGTAGAACCGCGACCCCTGGGCAGCTCCTGGGGCTGGGAAGGGGGCCGTTCAGGCTCTGAAGAGCCTTCAGGCTCGATGAGTTGAGGCTGTTGAGGTTGAGATATACTTGGCGCATAGGCTACCTCCCGATACAAGCGAATGACGCTGGGCCTGAGGAAGTGAGCAGCGGTGGAAAGTCCGTAGTACCCATGCCCGGACAATTGGGGCAAAAATCCCAGCAAGGGCACAATGACAAGGGCGCATACTGCCTTGCGCTTCCTTGGCATGCGCAGAAGAAAGGCAAATGAAATGAGAAAGACCAAGAGCGCGACAAATCCGATATAAAAGCGAAAGTGAATAAGGAGGGCCAACACGCCGTACAGCGCAAAAAATGTCTTCCAAGAGAAACGTCCAAGAAATCGCAGGGTGAGCCAGAGGGAAAAAAGCGCAAGAAACGCAACAAGGCTCTCCCGCAAGAGCAAGCTTCCAAAATACAGCAGGCTGGGATAGAGCGCCGCAGCAACCCCTGCCCCCATTGCGAGAGTAGGAGAAGCTCCCAACTCCTTTGCGATGAGATATACAAGGATCACCGCGAGAACGGCAAACCATACGCTAAGCATAATACCAATAAGTTCTTCTCCTATCGTGAGCGCATAGGCAGCTCCCAGTACTGCGGGATACCAATGAGGAGCGCCTGTCTGCTTCACATGCCCTTGTATGGCAGAGAAAGAAAAGTTCCCTTCCCGAAAATCCTGTGCGATCGCAACGGCTGTATCGTGATAAATAGGGCTGTCTCCTCTTCCTCCTCCGAAGGGATAGAACTGGGTATAGAAAATCACAAAGGCTGCTGCAGCATGCAGGGTTAAAGCAAAGAAAAAGAGAAGGAGAACCTGTTTGGACGCAATCTTTGTTCTTTTGAGTACGAGCAGGGTGCCTGCCGTCAGAAGCGCAAGAAAAGCGATGCTCACCAAAAATGTCGCCATAAAGATGCTGTTATTTGCTGATCACTTCTTGAATAACCGCCTGCCACTCACGCTGCAACTTCCCTAAAGAAAACTGGCGGACAAACTTGTATCCTCTTTCCCCCTGCGCTTTCTTTGCTTCGGGATGAGAAAGAAGATATTCAACCTTTTGCTTCAATGCTCCGAAATCGTCGCATATCGTCTGGCCCGAGCTCTCAAGGAGCTCCTGCATTGCGGCAATAGACGTGCCGATCACCGGCGTCTTAAATAACATCGCCTCGCAAGCCGTCATATCCCAGCCCGTGCGAAAGCGGGTCATGAATACCGCAACATCCGTTGCCTTGAGAAGGCAGAGAAAATTTCTTCTTGTGAGATTCAAATTGCGGGCCGGGATCTTTACTAATTCTTCCCCTGAAGTAACGAGGTAGACATCCAAATCTTTCAAGGCCTCGTACGCCTCCACCACTCCTTTCTCCCGCTCGCAGTTGCCCAGGTACACAATGGGCTTCCCTTCCAGCTGGAACTCTTTTTTGAATCTCTCCACTTCTTCATCAGATACGCGGTATTCTTCTACGGGAAAGCAGTTGTAAATCTTATATACCCTGGCAAAACCCCGCTCCCGAAAATGCCGTTCCCAATACCGAGAAATGACCACGACCGCATCTGCTCCGCGGAGATTAGAGTAGATATATCCTTCCAGCAAACGGTACATTGTGCGCGCCCACCACGGCCATACCGAAGGATCAATATGATGGATGAGAAAAATATTTTTCTTTCTCGTCCACAAGGGAACAATGCCTGCCATGATAAAGTCGCGAATCCACACATCTCTTGGTTTCTTGAACCAAAGAGAAATCAATCCCAGAGCCCATAAGACGGGCTTGAGAGCCTTTACATCAATGCTGTGAAAGGAGACGTCTTGCAATTCCACCTCAAAAAAGGGGGAGAGTTTCTCTCTGACCCACGCTCCGTATTGAAATCCTCCTGAACGCTTGCGAGAAAGCGTTATCCAGGCAAGGCGCGGCTTCATTGGAGTAAATAATCAACTACTTTTTTTATCCCCTCTTCTAAGGAAACTTTTGCCTGATAGTGCTCTTTCATTCTTGTAATGTCCGCAAAACGGGATTTCACTCCTTCGGGTTTGTCTTCAAGATTCTTGATTGCAGGACTATATCCCGCGTATCTTGCAGCAAGTTCTGCCACGTCTCTGAATGTGTTGGAAACACCCCTTCCCAAGTTCATCGTCTCGTATCCCCGCAATTTCGGAAGGTAGGAAATAATGGCTTCCACGATATCGTCAACATAGATAAAATCGCGCGTCTGTTTTCCGCTTCCCCATATAACCAGAGGGTCTTCTTTGTTCGCCGCGCGAGCACAAATGGCAGGCACAGGATAGCTTGGGTCCTGATCTTCCCCGTATCCCGAGAAGGGACGAGGGCAGAATACGTTCAAATCGTAGTGCTTCGCAAAGGTAGAGGCGAGAAATTCACCGCTCAATTTACTCCAGCCGTATACGAGATCTGGCATTCCGAATCTGGAGCAAAGAGCTTGAAGATCGACAAGGTCCTCTTTCAAGGCAATACCCTTTTCTTCGCCGTCTTGAAGATCAATGGGATATATGGCGGGAGAACTCATATAGACAATTTGCTTTGGCTTGTGCTGGGTAGCCCATCTGAAAAACAAAGCGTCTAATTCCAAAGAGTGGGCGTTCAGCGCCGGTTTCCCTTCCATTACCGCCCTTCCTCCCACTACTGCCGCAAGATGTATGACAAGATCATACTGCTGCTTCTCATTTTTTAGATAATCTCTTATGTCTGCCTGCACAAAATGAACGGGGGCTTTCAGGTGCAAAGGCCACTGGTCGGGATGCAGCCCTGTGCTCAGGTCGTCCACCAAGACAATATCGCAGCTGCGTTCTGCAAGATATCGCGCAAAGTGCCTGCCCAAAAATCCGCATCCGCCCGTAATAAGCACTCGCTGTTTCATAGAGATGTATTTTACTATAGGAAGTCCCACTGAGCAAGAACTTTTTTAATATCAAAATCAAAAGCCCTTTGCCGCGCTTTTCTTGAAAGCTCTGCCAATTGGACCGAATCCGTCAAAAGGTCAGCAATGGCTTTTGCAAGCAGCTCTTCATCTGTCGCTTGAACCAGCAAACCATATTCTCCCGCCTCAATTCCTGTTGCCTGTTTTGTTATCGGAGTGGAGGGGGCCAAGATCTCACGTGGTCCCGATTTGCAGTCAAACGAGACGATAGGAAGTCCACACGCCAAGGCCTCAAGAAGGACGTCGGGCAGGCCCTCCCAAAGAGACGAGAGCGCAAACACCTTTGCCCGTGCAAGAAATCGAAATGGATTCTCTTGCCATCCGAGAAAGTGAACCGAATCCTGTATACCCAACTCGTGCGAAAGCTCCTGCAAAGAATCCTTCAGAGAACCTTCTCCCAGAAGCACCAACTGAGCTTGCGGAATCTTTTTTTTCACTTGTGTAAAAGCTCTCAGAAGTTTTCCGTGTGCTTTCTGCTTTTCCAAGCGGCCCATGGCAATAATCACGGGGGAGGCAAAGAGCGATTCGTATTCCGGGCCAAGGGGCTCTTGCGCTAAGGCCTGGAGTTTTGCCACGTTCACCGGATTGTAAATCACTCTGATCTTTTCTGCAGGAATGCGGAAGTTCTTCTCAAGATCCAGCGCAATGGCTTTAGAAACCGCTACAAGGAGGTGCGCCTTTTTGAAAAAGAAACGCACAAAGAGTTTGAATGGAAGTTGTCTCCATCCTTTCCTGCTTCCTGAAATGTGCATGTCCACGCGAACTACCGAACGAGGGTGCGCGAGAATGCTTATGGCATTTGCCGAAGCTCCCGCCGACACCACGCAATCCGGCTTCTCTTGAGCAAGCACCTTGAGGAATCTCAGCCAGCGCACAAAAAACCGAAAGAAGCGCGAGAAGAGGTTTTTGGAGATCGGAGAATCCAAGCTGATAAGCTTCCCTCGATAGGGATAGGATATCTTTTTCTCAAACACCACAATGACAGGTTCCATAGACTCCGGGAGCGCGAGCGAAACCTCGGAAATAACGCGTTCGGCTCCCCCCCGAAAGAGCGTGGGGATCAAAAAAAGGATTTTTTTCTTTTGCGGCATAGGTCTTTCAACGTAGAGAAGGTGCGTTCCGAACTCTTCCCGTCTTGATAGGTATACGTAAGCTCTCGCACCTTTTTTCGAAAAAGAGCATACTCGTCTTTTCCCTCCCGGATATCCTTGAGCGCGTCAAGAAGCTCTGGAAGGGTTTTTGCTTTGGGACCCGGAGTAATTTCCTCGTAGGGAAAATACAACTCTCGATCTTTCGTCACATACTTTTCATAGTCAAATGGAAAGAATATGATGGGGCGATCAAGTAAAAGAAATTCAAAATAAATGCCAGAGTAATCAGTCACCAATATATCTATGGAAGAAAGCAGGGGGTCCGCGTCAGATTCCGGATTCACGAATATGATATTTTTGTATTCTCTACCCCCCCTGGCATTGACCGTGGCCTGTGCCTGCGCCAAAGGATGAAGTTTTAAAAAGAAAAAAAGATTCTCTTGTGCAAGAAATTCGTCCAAGCGAAGTAGGACATCTGGCTTTTCAAAGAATGAATCCCCTCCCGTATCCCGCCACGTGGGAGCGTACAAAATCGTCCTTGGCAAAGATGATTCTTTTTTGAGTTGTTGCAGCTTAACAAGAACTTCTGGATCTGCCCCCACATCAGCTCCCGGAATATCCTTAAAATAAATATCGTTCTTTGGAAATCCCGTCACAAACACCCTTTCCTTGGTAATGCCAAAAGCGCTTGTAAAAATTTTTTGGAAGACCGGCGAGGTTGCCACCATGTAATCTGGCTTGCGGAATCTCCAGGGAAGAAGAACATGGTAGAGAACACTGGACAGGCCGCGGGAACGCCAGAGTTTCATTTCTGCAGAATTGCCCTTAGTTACGTCCTGCTCAATTTTTTTTAATGGAATGCCGTGCCACAAGAGTATTTCTTTAGCTCCTCCAGAAAGCCAAAAAGAAACGGTTTCAATTGAGGCGTCCACTATGAAGTATCCCGCTCGAAGACAACTCCAAACGCCGCGAAAAGACCAAAAAAAGACAGTGGGGTATCCTTTTGCTTGAAGCTCCCGCATAAGTGTTCTGTCTCTCGAAATCCAGAGAGGCTGTACTTCTTTCAAGTTTTTATTTCCAAGACAGAGAAAAAGATACTTACTGCTCCACGTGAACTTTCTTGGAATGCCAAAAACCCATAAGGTGCTTTTTCGCGGAAAGAAATGAGAGAGGCCATACACCAAAAACAAAAAGGGGTGTGTCAACAAATGCGCTCCGTATCTTTTGATTTTCGTGAAGTAAACCGTATTCATGCGCAATATCCTGCATTATAGGGCTTTCCTCCTGAGAATTTCAGCTCCTTTTTGCAGATCGTCAAAATCGTCTACCTCCATACAAAGCTCGTTCTTCTGGAAGTACACGGGGGACAGAGGGAATTGCGGAGACATCTCGTTGAATGCATGCTCTGCGTATTCCTTGGTCCTCCCCTCTTTCACAAACTGGCCAATCGCCTCCATCCACGATACAAAGTCTTCCTGTCGCAGTTTATAAAGAGGAGCCAAAAAACGGAGGCCATCTCCTGTAAGCCTCACATCAATCTCTGTAATGAGCCCGTCTTTGATCCTCGCGTTGAAGTCCTTTGCAGAAACCTCGGTCTTGTGCACAAGAACCCCAGAGACCTTCTGGTCTAACAACCTTCCAAGCAGATGGGGCTCAAAAAGCACATCGCTGTGGAACAGAAGAATATCGTCTCCCGCCATAGCATCCCTGGCAAGCCACATTGAGTAAATATAGTTTGTATTTTCATAGTCAGGGTTCCTCACATACGCCGGGGATAGAGAAGGGTAGTTGGCGGCCATAAACTTCTTCAACATATCTTCCAGGTGTCCTGTAGTGAATACAATATCTGTAATGTGATATTCCAAGAGCGTATCCACGATGCGACTCAAAAGCTCCTTTCCGCATACCCGAACAAGGGTCTTGGGGTTCTCATCGGTAAAGGGACGGAGACGACTTCCAACGCCAGAAGCAAGGATCACTGCTTTCATGTGATTTCCTTCAGAATGAGGCGGAGGGCTTCTATGGTAAGGATGCGGGGATTGTTTTTTACACGCTCGGGGTTGAACCCGTTCTCCACAATGAGATTTACGTCTTCTTCTGCACGAACGCCGAGCCGAGAGAGTCGGCGTTCTAAATGAATCTCGTCCATAAGCTGCTCAAGTTTCTCCTTCGCTTCCCTGCCATCCCTTGCGCCAAACAAGTTCACTAATTCAGCCATGGCTTTCTTAACATATACCACTCCCCTGCTGTCGTTGAGGCTTTGTTCATCAGCCTCGCTGTTGAAAAGAATCATGCTCGGCAATGTAAGAGCGACTGCGTGCCCGTGCGGAACTCCAAAATACGAAGTAAGGGGATACGAAATCGCATGGCACGCCGTGGTAAAAGAGATGTTGATTGCTTTGCCGGCCAAGTGCGCGCCTTTGCTCATTGCACCTCGTGCTTCAGGGGTCGGGGTATTCACCGCAGCAGCAAGGTTGGGTAAGATGAGTAAGATCGCCTCTCTCGCATATGCTTTCGACTCTTCCGTAGATTTGTTGCTCCAAAATGACTCAATCGCCTGTGCCAACGCGTCCATTCCGGTTGAGGCCGTAATCTTTGCGGGAAGGGAGAACGTGAACTGGGGGTCAACAATGGAATACGTAGGCAAGATGAAGCGATGAGCGAGCGAATATTTTATTTTTCCCATGTACACCACGGCAAAATGCGTGGCTTCAGCTCCCGTGCCAGCTGTCGTGGGTACCGCCACCAGAGGTTTTGACTGATGGGTGATTTCTTTTTTCTTGAGCACAAAATCCAAAGGGTCCCCTTCTTGAACAGCCAGGGCGTTTATTGACTTTGCCATATCAAGAGCACTCCCGCCCCCGCAGGCAAGCACAAGGTCTGGCTGAAAAGAACGAAACGCAGCGATGCCCTTTTGTACGTCTTCTATTTTGGGATTTTCTTCAAACTCGGAAAACTCCAGCACCTCAAACCCTTTCAGCATCGGAGAAAACGCTGCTTGAACTCCGCTTTTTTCGTATGCCTCTTTTCCCACGACCAAAAATATTTTGCGGGGTTTTTCTTGCAAGAGAACCTTCTGAAGCTCTTTATGGCTTCCTATGCCAAAAAATTCTTTTGTCATGCGCGGAACTTTTCTATAAAACTCATAAACTCCTTCTTCCGCTCCACGGGGCTTTTTGCAGACGGCCGGGAAAGATTTTTTTGAGAGCCAGGAACCAACGAAATAATGACGGCCGAGGGGCTCTTCAGATGTTTAACATCAAGAGCCGCAAGCTCCTCTTTGGTAGATACACGCTTCACATCTTCATATCCAGAGGCCCTAAAAAGTGCTTCCCAGTCCATTGTTTCAGAAACGGTGGGTTGATTGCCTGTACTTTCATGCACCCTGTTGTCGAGCAATATATGACAAAAGTTTTTTGGCGCATAATGCCCAATGGTGGGCAAGGCTCCCAAGTGCATAAGCAAAGAGCCGTCTCCGTCAAACACGTATACGGTTTCCTGCACAGAACGGGCAATGCCCAGCCCAATGAGAGAAGCTGCCCCCATGGAACCTATAACCAAAAAATCCTTCTCATGCCCTTCTTGCCTCGCGTCTCGCAACTCAAACAGCTCACGCGAAGTTTTGCCGGTCGTGGAAACAACAGGGGCGTTTCCGATTTTTTCCAATATAATTTCTAATGTGTCTTGGCGCTTCAGCCCGGAAAACTCTTCTGCGCTCTTCTCTTCGGCAAATAAACCCCGCTGAAATATGAGGGCAACCGGCTGTTGCTCTGCCATGCTTTTTGTCTTGAGATCACGAATCTGCGTTTCAAACTCTGCAATATCTCCGTTTGCCACCTCGTAAGGGATATCCATCAACTCAAAGAGCTTGGGTGTGATCTCTCCCATCCTCGCATGCTGGGGCTCGTCTGTTGTGCCAGGCTCCCCTCTCCAAGAAACAAACAACAGCATAGGAATGCCGTACACCGTCTTGTCTGCAAGAGAAGTTAGAGGATTTACGGTGTTTCCCAGTCCCGCATTCTGGAGATAGACGAGGGGCATTTTGCCGGTGGCAAGATGATAGCCTGTTGCAATGCCGATTGCCTGCCCTTCGTTCGCGGCCCTCACATGCGCAACGTTCTTTTGATCGTTCAGATACACCAAAAAATCCTTGAGTCCGCTGTCTGGTACTCCTGTAAAAAATCGAATATCATTTTTTTGCAACACTTCAAGAAGCTCCCTGGCCGTCAGCATAAACCTACGAAGAGAAATCATACGGAATTAGATTGAGCACCTCCTTAATGGGCAGACAATACTTTTCGGCTTCAGCCGCTCTGCCGTATTTCAAAATTGTTTCTGCCGCTCTTCGCATGGCGGGATAAGAAGCGCGCAACAGATGATTTGCATAGATCACCATACGAACGCCCGCCTTTCGCAGATGGTCTTCTGTCACCTGGCTGTACGTGGTGGGAACCACCACCAGAGGAACCTGTATCTTAAATTTGCGATATTCTTTGCAAAACTCAAATATCTCTTTCGGAGTGTTTGATTTGCTGTGAATTAAAATGCCATCAGCTCCTGCGGCAATATACGTGTGAGCCCGAAGCAACGCATCTTTCATCCCCTTTTCAAGAATGAGACTTTCAATGCGCGCAATAATCATAAAGTCCTCCGAGTTTTGAACGCGCTTCCCCGCTGTGATTTTTTCTGCAAAATTCTTGGGGTCATCCTGAAGTTGCTTCGCGGCTGTTCCAAAAAGCGAGTTCTGCTTGCTTCCTATTTTGTCTTCGATGATAAGGGCAGATATTCCCAGACGCTCCGCAGAGCGCACCGTAAACATAAAATGTTCTATAAGACCTCCTGAATCCCCATCCACCACAATTGGTTTGGTTGTCACCTCCAAAATCTCGTTGATCGTTTGCAGCCGAGAATGCATATCCACAACCGCAATATCCGGCTTTCCTTTTGAGGCAGAGTCTGTAAGAGAGCTTTCCCACATGCCGTCAAATTCAACGGCTCTTCCGCGGCTTTTTGCTTTGGTTTTCTCCACGATGAGACCGCTCAATCCGCTATGAACTTCCATGATTCGAACCAAGTCTTTTGTTTCCAGCGCTCTTCGCAGACGAGCCATGCGCTCTGTGGCTGAAATACCTGCCTTTGACGTATACGCAATAAGCTCGGTTGAAGAAATCCCCGTCGTATAGCGAGGCTCTATGAGTTTACCGCCCCAGCCCTTAAGGGCCTTGACCACCCGCGCCCTAGTTTCCCGCTGAACTCCCGTTTTCCAATCGTCTCCGTGCACGACAAATGCGGGTTTGAGCTTCTTGAGATTCGGAACATAATCAAGGGTTTTTTGAGGAATGACCCGATCCACGCCAGCCAAGTTTTCCACCACGCGCTTTCGCTGTTCGTACTTCAATAGAGGCATTCTTTTATACGACGCAATCGCTTCATCGGTCAGCAATCCCACCACTACCTTTCCCAGCTTGCGCGCCTCTTGGATGATGTTGACGTGGCCGTGATGAATAAGGTCGGCTGACATGCCCACATATACGAGTATTTCCCTTTGTTTTTTCATACCTCCTCTCTACCACGGAGCACCCTTTTCCTCAACTCTCCGACAATAACAGAATAATTGTTGGAGTCCTGCGGGGAGCTCGCTCCCACAATAGATCCTGCAATGCCGGCCCTCATATATGCAACCAAAAAGCAAAGATTCGCGCCTTCCAAATCAGAAATTGTGGGAGGATGGTTGGTGTCTGCAGAAATCATCTCTTGTAACTCCTTAAAATTTCGGGGCGTTCTGCACAGGGGATGGAATTCGTAGAACACATTCCCAAAAAGATATACGGGTTTTCCTGCAAGCGCGGCTTCCAGGCCGACCGTACTGCTCAACGTGATCACGCCCTGTGCCTTTGCAATAAGAGAAGGGATGGGCTCTGTGGGAGAAATAATAACCACGTTGGGAATTTCTCTCAAGGATACGTAGAAACTTTTAGGTTTGCTGCCCACGGCCGAAGGATGCTCCCGTACGTAGAGCTTTGCGGGAAAAGGAAGGGTAAATGCGCAGCTTCTTATGGCGCTGAGTTGATCTGCAAGATACATTGCAAGATACGCAGTGGAGGCCTCTGGCTGCACATGCAAAGGAAAAAGGAAATATGGAGCATCCCCTCCAGACGAGCTGTAGAATCCTGCCTGAGTTCTCAGCCGGAACTGGCGCTTAAGCACATTCCAGGGTTGGCGCAGCATATGCCACAGCTCTGCCTCGCTCTCTTGGTCAAACCGAGAAACAGCAGGACGTTCTGCAAGATAGCGGGGTATGATCCCTCCGCGTTCTTGTATGCTTGTAAGGTAATGTCTGAAAAATCCAAAAGGAGAAAAACGTATTTTTGCAAGTCCGGTATACGAGGGGGGGGTCTTATGAGAAAGGAAACGGGAAAGAAAATTTTTTGCAAATGCTATTTCCTCAGGGGAAATATCTTTTTTGCTAAGCTGAAGAAACGAGGGCTCCATGTGAGCGTTGGTAAAACCCGCGTCGAACACATCGATTCTTCGGGGAAGACGGGAAGTAGTAAGCCCGAAGTACGGAACTCCGCGCAGAGAAGAAACATATCGGGCAATCTGATGGAAGACGCCGCTCGGAGGTTCTGCAAGAACGCAGTCCGGTTTATATGCCTCAAACACATGCTCAAAAAATTGGACGTGCTGCGCGAAGCGCGAAACCGTGTCTCGGTACCCAAAAGGATAATGTTCAAATCTGTTGAACGAGGGAAGGAAAAGCGCCCACGGAATATTTCTCACGCGTTTCTCTTGCTTGAAATTTACCTTGCACCAGTCGGCTTTCGAAAGGAACGTGGCCTCTTTGGGAAAATAGCGCTTTTTTTCATACTCCGCCAACTTTCCATTGAATATCACAATGCATTCATCTCCTTGTTCCACGAGCGCTGTCGCAAGCTTGCCAAAAAATTCTATGAGGAACGGGGCCCGATTGACGAGAAAGCACCACTTCATGTCCATAAAGATATCATTTCCCTTGAAGAAGCGAAAGCTCTTTGTTATCGGAAAAACGAAGGATTGCCAAAGCCGCAAAAAACACCCCCATGCCTCCTCCTATTGCGACTCCCAACCAGAGCAGAGAAGATACGGGAATGAGGATGACGAAAAGGGCCATGGCAACGCACCCTCCTCCGATTTTCCAGATCCACGCGAACGGAAAGCGTATAGCAAAGTAGCGTCTTGTGATGAAAATGACAAGGCAAAGTCCGAAAGCAAACGCAGCAAGAGTGGAAATCGCAGCCCCCAAGATGCCAAATAAAGGAATCAAAAAGAGGTTGAGCACTACGTTGAGGATACCCATCCCGACCCAAAGCATATTCAATGTTTTTACCTTCTTTAATACGCTCAAAAGATTGGCGTAGTGCCGAAATATCCCGTAGCATCCAAGGGCGCCAGCTACCACCACCAAAGAGGAGGAAGCAGGAACGAACTCTTCTGAGCTGAGAAAACGCAATATGGGCTCTGCCAGCAGGACGAATCCGGTGATTGCCGCAAACGTAATCGCGCTCCCGTATTTAAGAACTCTTGCAAAACGCATCTCAATTTCTCGCTTGGCTCCTTGATCATACAGAGCTGAAAAATCGGCCAGCACGATATTGGTCACTGCGGTCCAAAACATCCCTATTACAAAAGCAATGCTGTACGCAGTCGCATACAAACCCACTTGCTCAATACCTACAAAGAATTGAACAATATACCGGTCGCTTACCTGGACAATCCAATATCCCATATTCGCAAAAAGCAGAGGCAAACCGTACGAAAGCAAAGGCGCCACAAGAGAAAAACGGGGCAGAGAAGGCGCAAAGCCCTTTTTGAGCAGAAATACGGTCTGTAGCGTTGCCAAGGCAAGAGCAACCCCTACGGCCCCCATAATGACGGCTTCAATGCTCCCAGCGAAGAAAGCAAGCGCCATCACCACCACAGCCAAAAAAAGATAGTACCATACGGTGCTTCCCACAAAGAAGGGAATGAATCTTCTTGCCTTGAGAAAATTTCCCTGCTCTACGTTGAGGGTCCGCAACAACAGAAGCAGAGCTAAAAACACAGAAAGAACGGCTAATTCTGCTTTCCCAAAGAGGAAAAGGGCAATAGGGGCTTTGAACGATGCCATTACTATTCCAATGAGGGAAGCTAAGATCGCCACCACCCAGAGCACGGTCCAATAGGACTTCGCAAGATATGTGTGCTCCTTTGCTCCCACGAGGAACCGATTCATTGCGTTTCCAAGGTTCAACGCAACAAAAATACTAAGAAATGAGATGGTCGTATTGACTTGAGACCAGATCCCGTACCCTTCTGCCCCAAGCAGCTTTGTGATAACGACGAGAATGCCAAACCCTCCAACGTTCTGGGCAAGAGGAGGAAGGAAAGAAAGGATTGTGTCTCTCGCAAATTTTCTGCGTTCCTGATCCATAACTCAAAGGGGCGATATCTCCACTCCCTTTTCTTGAAGGGTTTGCCTGACTTGAGAAAGCCAGAAGACATCGAATACATGCTGGAGATTGCGGACGTTAAAGGGCAAAGAAAAAGACGGGGGGGTTGCGCCTCGCAGCTCCTTTCCAAAGCTCGTATGATCCAGAATATTGGCCTGCCATTCGTTCCACGTCAGAAACGTTTTATTTTGCTCTGGAATACGCCGAGAGCCATACAAGGAGAGAAATGCCGATTTTCCAAGGAGCTCTTGCAAATATCTATAGATGAAGCGTTTGGGATATAACACGTCGCGCAATCCAAGCTCAAGACCGCGGAAAAAATAGAGCATGTTTGCCGCAGAATACGGAAGGTGCGCCTCCATGCCGTGGAGCTCGGCAGCGGCGTACTTTATCCTTGGATCGCGGCCGGTGAGAAACGACTGGACTTTCCTGTCGAAAAAGAGTTTTTTCGCTTCCCCGAGAGTTATAGGGCGAGGACGATGCTCGCTCTCGCCAATGCTTTCTCCCCGAGGCAGGCCAAGGGATTCCTCTGCCTGCTCAAACGTGTAAAGAAATTCCCGGAAGCTCCGCGGCTGGCGGAAAGGAGTATTTCTTTTGTGGCGAAACGCGAGCATTCCTACAGCTCCAACGTGGCGCCACAAGAACCGCAAAAAAGATCTTTCTTGAATATCGGGAAAGGTGCTCCAGTACTGTTTTGAAAGGTAGAATCTCTTGAGCAAAGATCCGAGCGTCTTGGTGGTTGGCCCAAAGTTATATACGCTGTCGGCCGACTGCCCGGTCCATATGTTCTTTTTTCCTCGCGCTGCGGCCTCTTTCGTAATGAGCAAGTAGCCCCCAGAAATTGTTGCCGCCAAAGGCATAATCCGCAACAAGGGAAGATAGTGGGAAAGAGCAAGGCGGTTAAAATCAACGTCCATAAACATGTGCTCAAGGCCCAGATGAGAGGTTATCTTTGGCACCCAATACCCGTCGATCTCGTCTCCTTTGAGAACCTGAACATATCTGGAGGTGCAGGCAAGAGGATATTTTTGAAACTTTTTTACGAGAAGAGCCGCAATAAGCCCGGAGTCAACTCCCGAACTCAAAAGCACCGCGTCTTGACTGCTTGGAATGTGCGACTCTATGGCGCTGTCAAAAGCCCGTTTGAACGTTTCGTATGTCCTCTCTCCGGTTTGTATGGTCTCTTGCCAGAGCGATTCTTCTTGTACGCCTCCTTTGGCAATGGCAATCTTTGTGCCGACTTTTACCCGACAGATTTCTTTAACATACGTGGCGCCGGGAGGAAAATATCCATGCCTCACAAAAAAATCGGTGCTTTCCCGATGCCATGTAAGCTCAGGAAAACGTGAGGCAACTTCAAAAAAATCGTCTCCCAGAATCCACGACCCTTCAGGATCCTGCGCGTAAAAAAGATCGCGAGCCGCGGCCATGTCTGGGGCCGCAAACTCCAATTTTCCGTTGAGTATGGAGAAAAAAACTCCCGCTGCGTCCAGCATTCCGGGAGATAGCCCTTGAAATTCATCTAAGGCAACCGGCTGCGAAAGAAAACCCGGCCGTACTACTCCATATACCTTTCCTGCCACGTTGAGGCCTTCTTGAAGCTGTATGGAGGATTGTGTAACATATCCTTGTTCGTCGAGAAGAAGATGCATACTTGCATGAAATCACGCGGCTCGCTGATAAATAAGTTCAAACGCCTCTGCGAGATCGAATCCCGACTGTCCTCCCCGAACGCGCGCGAGCGCTTTCACGTATTCTCGGGAACGGGGGTGTGGGAACGGGCGCATCTCTGAAGCATACGCTCGCAGGGCAGCAAGTTTTTTTTCGAGATGGGCTTTTGAGATCGGTCGGAATACATTGGGAGAAAACCCTTTTTTTCTTTTTGCAAAATTCCACTCCGTTGAGGAAGGAACCTCAAAGGAAAGCGCGGTTCTCACAGAGCTGCCCGGCATAGGACGTATTGCCGCCTCTACCGCCTCTGCAACTTTTCGATGGTCCACATTCACGTCTCCCCAGTGGTGGGTATAGACAAGAGCAGGGCGACACGCCCTCATCACTTCTTCAATGGCGTGCACGAGCGCAAGCAAAGGAAGACGGTCAAATACCTGGTCGGGGAATTCTTTGAGAATTACGCGCTCTGCTCCCAGAATCTTTCCCGCTTTTAGGGCTGCCTTGCGCAGACCTGCCACACCTTTTGTTTTCTGCGGGTTGCTCAATTCCTTTCTTGAGGTCACTCCCTCTCCAAGCACCAGCACCCAGACCTTGGCTCCCTGTTCTCGGTGCCAGGCAATACTTGCACCGCACCCTAACACCTCATCATCCGGATGAGCCGCAACGACAAGAACCCGCTCGTCAAAAGAAACGTTCTTTCTCATTTCTTTGCTCTCAGACACATTGCTTTTTTGATAAAACGAAACGGCATGTTTTGGACAAACGCCTTATTGATTACTTCTTTGAGCTTTTGCTCATGCGCTTTGAGAAAAACCGTGGAAGCTGCAATGTAGCTGAACAGGGACTCTGGGGTAGGATAAGAAACCTTGTTTTCAAAATATGTCTTTTTGATGGTCTTGAACAATTTCTTGCATGTTTCCTCAACGACAACGGTCATATAATCGGTGGTAGAAAAGAGAATGTCTTTATCAATGGGATAGGCCTGCTCAATCAAATCCCAAAGCGCTTGATTATTGTCTCCATACGGTCCCACGACAATGAGCTCTCCTCCTTCTTTGAGCAACGGATATAGAGATTGAATCAAAGAGCGGGTGTCGCGCGAATAGTATAGCCCGTAAGAGCAAAAGATTATGTCAAAGAAGTTTTCTTTGAGGGGAAGCAGGGAGACGCTCTCCATATCCATCACAATGGGTTTTACATTGGGCAGATTTTTTGCGGCAAGCACGGATACCGCATCCCGAGAAACATCGGAGGCGTACACAATCCCTTGGGGGCAAAGGCGCGACATGATTTCTGTTTGGGTGCCCGTTCCGCAGCACAATTCAAGAATAACGGCGTTTGGCGCAAGCTCGAACTGCTTAAATATCCACTCGTGAAGATTTTGGGAAGAATATCGCGCGTTAGAGCTTAGGCGTTCTTGCAAATCAGAAGCGCTCACCGCCTTTTCCAACACGTCCTCGCTTAACTGCCCCGAAGATTGTTCCCTTTTCTCGTATGTCATAAGCATGCATTCATTGCCTTGAAACGTTGTCTTTCCTTTTGGCTGAAACCCGGCACGCTCAAAGGATTTTTGGGAAGCTATGTTCGATTCTTTAATATACGCACTGATGGTCTCAATATCTGCACGCTCTTGAAACACGAGCGAGACCGCCTGCTGAATTGCCCCGGGCGCGTACCCTTTTCCCCGCCAAGAAGACATAAGCGCAATGTCTATTTCCCCTGCGTTCCCATGAAGATCAATGCGCACCTGACCGATCTTCTCTCCTTCTCTCTCTATCACGAAAAGGCAGGCGTTGGAATCTTGAAATTTTGAAGCAAACCACGCCTTGTGAGTTGCGAGGTCAATTGGTTCTGTATTGAAATGAAGCTTCTTTGCAGAAGGATCATTGCGCAGTTCAAAATAGAACATAAGGTCTTCAGGCGCTGCTCTGCGGAGTGAAACCATGCACGGATTATCCTAACAAAAAAGGGGGGCTTATTCAAGCCCCCACGAGATCCAAGGTGAGAGGAGTTGCCTCCTCAATATCTCTTGTGGCCCTCTTCCCCAGCACTCCGTCAAAGTGTTTGGGCAAAAGTCCTGCTCCTGGACGCGCCACCCGAATGTTTTCTAAGGTAAAAAGCTCTCCTTTTTTGACGGGTTTCTGCACCCATATTGAGGGCCGGAACTCCTTATTCGCCTCTTCAGCAGGAGAAGCAGGTCCATAGTGAACCTGACCCATGGCTTTCTCCACCTGCTCTGAAGAAATGCTCAGCTCCGAGAGCACTGCTTCTCGCTCCCCTTTCTCTCCCCTTCTGATGAGCTCTACCATGTACTTGAACTCTTTTGGTTCTAGAGAGAATCTTGCGTCAGGCCCTCCCAAAGAGCGGTCCAATATAAAATGTTTCTCAAGGACAGAGGCGCCTGCCGCCACCGCAGCTACTACTGGAATTTCAATGCCGGCATTATTATCCGAAAACCCTCCGATAACCCCAAACCGCTGACTCACATCCGTAATCACCCGCAAGTTCGCATGCTCCCACGAGGGCTTGTCCGAATATGTCGTGATGCAATGAAGCGCAACAATATCCTGACAGCCGTTGCTCCGCAGGGTGCGTAAGGCTTCATCCACTTCTTCAAGTGAAGCAAAGCCGATGGATATAATCGCCGGCTTCCCGGTTTTGGCAACTTTTTGCAGTAGCGGAATGTGCACTGCCTCATACGCACCTATTTTGTAGCACGGAGGTTGAACCTCTTTCTCCAGAAAATCTACTGCGCTTTCAAAAAAGGGCGTGGAGAAAAGAACAATGCCGAGTTCGTCTGCCAGCTTCTTGAGTTTTGGCTGCCATTCCCAGGGAGTATATGCGGTCTGGTAGAGCTCCCACAAACTTCTGTCAACCCATGCTTCGGGCCGGTCCCCTTCAGCTTTCACCACAAACCACTTTTTGCGTGAGTTCAAAGTAATTTCTGGCGTGTAGGTCTGCAGTTTTACCGCGTCAGCTCCAGCTTTCTTTGCCTGCTTTATCAGTTCTACTGCTTCTTCGTACTTTTGATGATGATTCCCTGACAACTCCGCCACAATAAAACAGGGTTGACCCTCTCCTACCATTTTTTTTCCTATACGTATCATAAGCTCTACAATTTTCGTATTTCAGCGAGAATCGCAAAATGGTCGCTTACCCCGTCTTGTAAACGTACATTGGAAGCTTCGTACTGGGGGGTAGTGAAAAGACCGTCTATCATCAATGACCTGCCACGCAGCTTTTCTCCTAACCGATGCAAATTGACATCAATACTTGTCGTATAGTGAGAAGGGATATTATCTTTATAGCACTTCGCCAGCTCAGCGAAAATCTCTTCTCCTCTGGGCGCGTTGAAATCTCCGCAAAACACCATATCCGGAAAATCCTGCAGGGTCTTCAAAAGCCCTGCCACATGCGTTCTTTGAACATCATCTACTTTCCCGTCTGGCGTCCAGGTGAAATGAGTTGTCCCAATAGTAAAGCCCTTCCCATCCTTCTGAAGCGCTGCAGAAAGCACAAGATGATAATACGACTGATGGTTTCCGTCGAACATAAGATTCCGCACTGACTCTTCGTCTCCGTGGTAGTATGATTTTCTAAGATTGCTCATAGGCAAACGAGAGAGTAGGGCGATGCCAAAGGGAAGAAAAAGGGGTTCCAGTTTGTTATCCCTGCCCATAAGCACCATCTGCCCAAAGGCGCTCTCCATGCCGAGTTCCTCTGCGAACTTTTGCAGATCATGTTCATATATCTCCTGAAGGCAGACCACATCGGGTTTTTCTTTTTGCAAAAAAGCCAAAACTCTATCCAGATGTTTTGTCCCTTCAATGTTAACGCACGCAAGAGAAAGAAAATTACTCATAGAGGTTTTTTTGCGCGAAAAGAAGTAGCGGCCCACGGAGTTTGTTCAATGTCCACAAGCCCGCATTTCTCAAACCACGCTTGTACCTCGGCAGTAGTATAGGCCCTTTGATGAAAGGGCGTGAGGCTGTCAAACGTATCGTGAGCAGACCATTGAAAGTCGGGCAGCGCAACAAAAGGAAATATTGCCCGCACTGCTTTTCCTAAAAAAGGGATGCGTGCGACAGGGAGAAAGAGCGAGACTACGGCGTAAGAGTACCACAGCGGCAGTGTATATCCAAAGAGTGGGCGGAGCAGTCGAAACATAGTGCGATAGAGACGCAAGGTCGGAAAATCATAGTATCCTCCTTTTTTGTAGACCGAAACCGCAACCCAGCCGCCGGGTTTTACCGTCCTCACCATTTCCTGAAATCCCCGGAAGGGATCTTTCGTGTGATGAAGAACGCCGATGGAAAAGGCTCCGTCCAAAGAATTTGATTCGATGGGAGCTTGCAGCACGTCTCCTTGATACAGCACCACATGAGGATCGTTCTTAAAATGCTGCTTTGCGATCTCTAACGCTGCCTCATCTGCCTCAATGCCAACGACCCTGCCGTTTTTCATGCGCACCACCTCCAAAAATCTCCCGGGTCCGCATCCAAAGTCGCCGATCGTCATCCCCTCCAAGGAGCCCTTCTTTCCTGTTATCTGCTCCCACATGCGAAGGGTATAGCCCTCCAGGAGCTTTCCCTTGTTCTCGCTTTCAAACTGAAGTTTTTTCCAGTGTTTCCACTGATAATTGAAAGAAGATGTATTCATAGTTCAAAATTTTACGAGCACCTCAAAACGCACTCAAGAAAGTTCGCCTGTTTGGGAAAATCGCAAGCCCAAACAGATTTCCCTGTTTTCTGCCATTGGCGCATGATATAGCTTATTCTTGAAAAGATTTCTGCAAGAAATCCGAGGCGAAGCTGGGCAAAAGAAATATCGTGCGCTCCATAGAACTTGGCAAAGCGCATAACACGCTCTTTGATTGCGTGAGGAGAAAGCTTTTTTGCGTCAAACAGAGAAAATCGGAATGCGGCAAAAGCAAGCTCGCAGAGCGCATCTCCCCGATGCATTCCTCCAAAATCTAATATAAGAGCAACCGTATTTCCCGCAAAAAACACATTTCCCGGCTGCAGATCTCCATGAATGAGCTGGGGCCGAGCGAGTACGCGCTTTCGTTTTGCAAGCAAGGTAGAGGCCTCTAAAAGCGCAGAGAAATAAGCGGCCCACTCTTTTCTGCGAGAGAATTTTTTCTCCATTCTTTTGAGTTCACGCGGTGAGAGCATGTTATACAAACGAGCGTTCATCCTCTGCGCAGGATACGGAACAGGGCAGCGTAAGAGCGCTTCGTGGAGACGGGCAAGTTCTCTTGCGAAAGAACGCATTTCTTTTGAGTTTCCAGAAAAGAATTTTCCTTTGGAGAAAACAAAGAGCAAGAACCCTCCCCTTCCTGCAAATGCGCCTTTTGCCGTAGGAAGAACCTCCGGCACCTTAGCCCCCTTTCTCTTGCAAAAAGCAAGAACCCGCGCCTCAAGCTCCAGACGCTTTCGGGGAATGATCGTATCTTTTTTAAGCACGTATTTCCTCCCGCCTGCTCCTATGAGATAGTTGGCGCTGTTGATGTTTGCCCCCGGGAGCTTCCGACAAATCGAAACCCTGCCCAGGGCAGGATACTCCTGCTCAACGTATTTTTTCACTCCAGCATTTCCCATTGGAGAAAAGTTCCTGCGGGAATATCTTGCGCCGCTTTCTTTCCCAGAACTTCGTGGCCCTGGGCAACAGAAATACCGGCATTTCCGGGGCGGCGAAAGTCAAGCATCTCAAGCGTAATGTTTTCGCCCTGGGCAATGTTGCGGTTGGCTACAAAGCTTCTCCGCGCATTCTCCTCCACCCGCGAAGAGGAAAGAATGTCAGCCGACCCCATAGCTTTTTCTACTCTCCGCACATTGTCAACGAACTGCTTGAGCTCGTGGGGCTCCAAAGACATAAAATGTTCCACTCTTTCGGTTGCCCGGTCGGGAGAAAGAGTTTTCTCCAACATATTAGCTCCCAGGGCCACCGCCGCATAGTTCATAAGGTCTCCAAGAGAATGATCGGCAAAGCCTACGGGAAACCCAGTCATTTCCTTGATGGCGGGGATCGCGCGAAGATGCACGGTGTCGTCGAGAGCGGGATACCCCGCAGGGCAGTGCATGATGATCACCTCCTCGTTTCCTGCCTTTTTGCAAATCTCCACTCCCCTTCTTACATCTTCAAATTTTTCTCTTCCGTCAAGAATCACGGGGAGACCGGTCTTTGCCATTGCTTCAATTAATAACGCATTGTTCACGTCTCCTTTACTTACCTTGAGCGCATCCACTCCAAGATCTCGCATGCGTGCCACCGTGTCAAAAAAATAGGCAGAAGCGATAAAAAGGAGCCCATTCTCGTGGGCAAAAGAAGCTAAGGCCTTCCACTCTTCAAAATGGAGTTCCCTTCTTTTAAGGGCCTCTTGCACCGATTCCTTTTTTCTGCCCGTGGGAGTGCCGAACTCCACCTCAATATCCCTTCTACCTCCCATCATGCGCTCCGCTTCCCCGGGAAGAAACGTCTGGAACTTTACCGCGTCAGCTCCTGCTGCTGCCACCGCGTCCAAGAGCGCTTTTGCTTCCGAAACTGTAGTGTAGGTAGCGCTGGGTTCAAAGGCAATAAGGCAGGGGTTGCCGTCTCCTACCAATGTATGGCCAATGCTTACCTGTTTCATAAATAGAGGTTGTGTTGTTTGTTCATACGCATGAGCGAGGGCCGTGAGGATAAAAATCGCACGATATCCTGAAGAGAAAACTGCGGGTTGTTTTCGTAGAAATTCTCGTATATTTCTTTGATCACCTCAATATCTTCGGGATAATCAAGCGTGATGCGAATGTGAGCGAGGCTGGGCGTCCTGACCATATCTTCCGCCTTGAGATCTGTATCTTCCAACAAAGGCGTTACAGGATTCTCTCCCTTCCCCTCTTTTTTAACCCATGCCCTCTCAAGGGCCGAACTGGCAAAGATCTCAAAATCGAGGCCGTCGGGATACGATCGTATTCTCGCGTTGGTCAGAATATCACACCTCTTTTCCCTAAACAAGCGCATTCCTTCTGCAACGAGTTGAGGGTCAATAAGAGGGCAGTCGCCGGTCACGCGCACGATGGTATCCGGGCCAAACTCTCTGCCTGCTTGATAGAAACGATCCAAAAGATTGTCTTCGCTTCCGAAAAAACATGGGGTGCCGAGACGGTTAGCTTCTCTTGCAAGGATGTCATTCTTTTCTTGGGAGCCGGTTACGAGAATGATCTGACGGATGCCCGGCACCCGCCGCAATCGTTCTATGATAAGCTCAAACACCGATTTGCCGCATATGCGCATCAAAACCTTGCCCGGCAGGCGAGTTGATCCGAGGCGCGCCTGAAGGAATATATCGGTATTCATTGCAATATGAGTTTCAGTGTCTCTCTGCCGCGCTCCACCGTATTGAAGGTTTGGCGCCTCCGTCTGACGCATCCCAAAAAGTAGCGCATCTCCTCTCTCAGGGCGGTTTCGTGATCATGCTTGGTGCCTCGGAAAAGAATCTTTCGCCGCTCTTTTCTTCGCTCAACCCATTCTTTGCAGACCCTGTTATCCCAAGAATCCCATACGAGAGTCCCCTTTTCTCCTACGATACGAATTGTTTTTTCGCGCACCCGCTGAAGATAATCTGCGCGAATGACGCCAAACACCTTATTGGCAAGCAGCGCGTGCACGCTGCCTACGTCCGGAACGTCAGTTGCTAGCGTACTCACCTTTGCCTGCAACACGTGCCTTTTGAGCACTTGGGGAAAGTTATTCAGCCACAGAAACAAGTCGGCGTCGTGGATATCATCAAGCAGTACTCCTCCTCCTAAATGCTTTTTGGCGGCATAGGTCGTGCGCAAATCCATCCCGGGGCGTTGATAGGGCAAGTATCTCCCGTAGGTAAACTCCATGAGCAATGGCCTGCCTACGCGCCCTTGCGCCAGGGCTTTGCGCATATATTGAACGGCAGGATGAAATCTGTAGTTGCACGCCACAAAGTTCACCAGGCCTTTCTGTTTGCACAAAAGAGAAAGTTTGCCGGTGCCGGCTAACGTGTGAGAGAGCGGTTTTTCAATAAAAAGGTGGAGTCCTGCGAGCGCGCATAGTTGGGCCGTCTTTACATGTTCTGCCGTGGGGTTGGCAATCACCGCCACATCAAACTTTTGGAGCGCGCGCAGAGAAAACGAGGGCATTGCTTTTGTCCCTGCGAGGGCTGCTCTTCTCTTATCAGGATCGTATCCCCACACCTCTGCCGCCCCTAACTTGGAGAGATTGGCAAAGTGCCGACTACCGATAGAACCCAAACCAATGACAAGTATTTTCATACTGCTCTCACGTTGTAATTGCCCTGGATGGGCTTCCCTCCGAGACCGGAGCGAAGGGTACGAAAACGCAAAGCGTCTTGCAACGCCCGAAACGTTTTATCGTACGCGTTGAGCACCATGCGCACTTCTTTTTCCCCGTGGCTGAAACTCATATTATGACTCCCTGTCCACAACACGCCTCTCTGGAGCATCTCTCGCTGAATGAAGCTCTTGATTTCCAAATCGGAAAAACCGGCAGCGGGCCGTATCGCAACAATGTGCCACGGAGGCAAACCCTTAAGCTCAATGAAATCATGCAGGCCATGTTTCTCAAGAAGCTCGTGCGTGCCCTCTTTCAACATGCGCCCTATGCGCCAGAGATGAGGGATGACGCGCTTCTTCTCTATTTCTTCAATAGTCGCTAAAGCAGCTGCTAACGAAAGGCATTCTCCCCCGAATGTGAACGAAAAGAATATATCTTCCATATGCTTCATATGTTTCTCTTTGCCGACCACGACGGAAATCGGCATGCCGTTTGCCATGCTCTTGCCAAAGCAGGCAAGGTCTGGCACCACCCCAAAGTACTCCTCAGCTCCTCCCAGGGCAAACCGGAATCCGGTAACAATCTCGTCAAAAATGAGAAGCGCGCCCTCCTTATGCGCAAGTTTTTTCACGTCTTGGAGAAAATCTCCTCGCGGCTCCTCAACAGACATGGGTTCCATAATCACTCCGGCGACCTTCCCTTTATAGCGCCTGAAAAGCGCGCGAAGCGACTTGATGTTGTTGTATTCAAACCGATGCACAAGGTTCTTGACGGCGTCGGGCACTCCCGCATTGCGCGGGTTCAGACCAATGTACCAATCCTGCCACCCATGATATCCGCACGCCAATATATGGTCTCTTTTTGTGATCGCCCGGGCCAAACGCACAGCTCCCGCAGTGGCGTCAGAACCATTCTTTCCAAAACGCACCATTTCAGCTGCCGGAATCAAGCGCGTGAGCTTTTCTGCAAGTTTGTATTCCAAGGGAGAGGCAAGAGAAAAAAGAATGCCCTTCTTGAGTTGGGCCTTGATCGCCTTGTCCACCCTGGGATATTGGTAGCCAAGCACTATTGGCAAGAGCGCATTTACAAGGTCAAGATATTTGTTCCCGTCAACGTCCCACACGTAGGCTCCCTTGCCGCGCGTGATAAAAAGAGGGGCTTGCCCTTGAATGTACTGAAGATGACTCTTGCTAAAGGTCTGGGAGGCAAGAGGAATGGCTCTGCGAACCCTCTTGAAAAGAGAGCTACTCCTTGAGAACTTTCGCTTCCTCATGGGGGGTTTGGGGCGCTTGCGTGGCGCGAGAGCTCTCCCGTAACGATTGCGTGTGTATGCCGCACTCGCCGCCCTCATTGGTGGTGCCTACCCAGCGGCCCGCTCTTTCTGGCTCATTTTCATCCTGCTCTTTTGCAGAGCATATTCTGCAAGAGAGAGAACGGTATCCCATGCCATAGAGAGAGCTTGCGGGCACTCCGAAAGCAGCGGTGTAGTGCCAGATGTCTTTTTCGGTAAAATCAAGAAGGGGATTTATCTTTACCAGCCCGTCCTTCTCTTCAACGTATTGAAAATCGGTGCGGGTGAACCCTTCATCCCGACGAATGGCAGAGAACCAGCAGTCAAGATTTGCGACAGCTTCCTTAAATTTTTCCACTTTGGCTTCCCTGCAACAGTGCTCAATGCCCAAAGCAGGATCGTTATGGAATACATGTTCTTTGTAGTTAAGCTTCCAATCTCGCACTACCTTGTCTCGCAATGCAAGAGTTTCTGGAAACTCGGTGTCAGAGAGCACAGAGAATGCCATAACGTCTGGCTTGACCTGAATGGCCAAATGAGTCAGCACCATGCTGTCTTTTCCAAAAGAAAGCGCAATTCCATTGCGAGGGTAGCGATCGATATATTCTTGCACGAGATCTTTTGCGTTTTGGATTTTTTTGAGAAAGGTGACGGGCATATGTATGTATGGATTAGATGACTTATTTCCTGCTCTTCAGTATATCAAGGCGAAAAAGAAAAGGCAAGAATACCAGCTTTCATTTCTGTTCATTTCTGAAAGTATGCTCCCTCTTTGTCTACCCTCATGATGCGGGGGCGTATATTGCGCTTTGCCAAAAACTCGTCCACTGCCTTTTTGCATCCCTCCCAACAATAATAGTCGTCAATGATAACATAGCCGCCTTGAACCACGTTGTCAAAAAGATTTTCCAGAATGCACTTTGTGGACTCATACCAGTCAGCATCCATACGAAGCAGTGCAATGGGGCCCACCTTTTCTCTTGCGGCAGGAAGCGTTTCTTGGAACCAACCCTGCTCAATATGAATAGTGTTTCCGGGCAAACGAAGAACCCGAAAGAAAAGCCGCCGTACATCCTCCAAGGGACCCACGCACTTCCCAATTGAGGCAAGCGTGCCCGAAGTTCTGTTGCTTGCATACTCTTTGGCCCTTGCGCCGTCATGCAGGGTGGGCTCTGGCAGACCCTCAAAAGAATCGAACAGCCAGATCTGACGCTTGGGACCCGCAACAGAGGCCATTACAGCGGCAGCCCCTCCTTTCCACACCCCGCATTCCACAAACGCTCCTGCAATCTTTCTCTTTTCGATATCTTCCGCAAGTTCGTAGGCATTCTTAAGCCGCTCATAGCTCACCATAGTGAAAGGACGAACTTTCAAAAAGAGCATAAGGCGCCGAGGGAAAAAGAAGTTATGGCGCACGGCTTTCGCCAGGAATATCGTTTTCCAATAGAACGCTCTTGCAAAAGCGCTCTTTCTTGCGATATGTTTCAAAAAAGAAATCATGCTCATTTAGATGAACTACCCTACAAAACAACCTATCACTCTTTTGTTTTTTATGCCAATGAAAAGGGAGAACGCATCTAAGGTTCCCCCATGAGCCTCGCTTCCAGAGCGGACACTATCCTATCCTCGTTGGCGGGAAGACGGAGCTTTTTGATCTCTTCCAACGTCTTCCAATGCATCTGCCCTTCGTTGGACTGAATTTCCACATATCCCACAAAGCAGAGAAACACTTTGTCTCTGTAGGATTTTCTCCTGTGGGAATACGGAAAATCGATGAGTTTCTGAAGGTCGCTGATGCTTACACGAACCCCGGTTTCCTCGGCTATTTCCCGCACGGCGCATTCGGCGGGAGTTTCTCCCTCTTCCCTCGCTCCGCCCGGGATGACCCATCTTCCCGGGTACCAGATACCTCTCTTCCAATCTCTCTTCTGAAGAAGGATTTTCCCGTCTGGCCTTACCAGCACAAAACTTGCATCACTGAATTCCAAGCAATGGCCTCTTCTTTCTCCCTTTTAAGGTGCTGTGATATCGCTCAAAAATAGTTTAGCATTTTGTATAAAATTTGTCAAGGAGATTATTTGCGAATGGATCGGGTACCCCTTATGTGGCGCCAGAATACAGGGAGAAACAAGAACACCATGAGATTTGCGGGGAGATAGAAGATGATGGCGTGTGACTGAGGATGATTTACCATATCTCCCGGCATCACAATTGTCCAAGAAAGAGCCGCGATGTAAGAAAAGGCAAGAGCGAATACAAGAGCGCCCCCTTGGGTTCCGGAAAACTTCTCGCGGTACTTTTTCGCAGAAAAAAGCAGCAAGAGAATGCCGAGGAGAAAGATGCCCGCCGTCCAAAGATACGCCAAGGTAATCAAAAGAGTAGCTCCCGTCTCTGCTTTCAGATATGCGGGTCCCAAGAGATAATCGAGAACGATCCGTGGAGCGAAAAGGGGTTCGCCAAAGGAACGCTGTAGCCCCTTCCCTACGATATGTTCAAGAATTTCTCTTTTTGACCCCAGATAGGCGATTCCCTGAGCCATATGCAGATTCAGGGCAAGCAAAAATCCAGCGAATCCCGCAATGTATATCCATACCGACTTCCGAGCGATAGCACTAAGGCGAGTGCCGTTTCTTAACTCATAATAGAGAACGGGAACAAGCGTTGAGAGAAGAATGTTGGAAAGAAACTCATATCCGGAAAGAGCTTTGAAAAAAATCAAAAAACCGATCGCAAAACAAAAAAACGGAAACTTTGACTTTAGGTATGGATATAACATCCAACTGAACACAAAGGGGAGGAACGACGCAAAAATCATCCATGCCAGGCCTCCGCTATACAACACGAGCCAAGGCGAAGACAAAATTCCTGCGGCAAGAAAAAGCGCGGAGAATCTTCCGAATTCTTTTGCTACCACAAGCACAAATCCGGCAAGGGTTGCGGCGAATAGAAATGCGAGAAGAATGTACAGACCCCGCACATATTGCTCAAGAGGCACATTTGGCGGCCAGAGCAACGCAAAAATTTTGAACTGCAATCCATACTGGGAAAGATAGGCCTTGGGCAAACCCTGCTCGTCTTTTGCCACTAAAAACCCTCCGGATTCAAAACTTCCGTCGGCTTGGTACCTCAAAGCGTCAATGACGGGGTCGCTCGCGCCTCTGTGAAATTTCTGAACAAGCGCGTTTGTCTGAAAAAAGGAAAACCAGAGCGCAAAAACCGCAAACAGGATAATAAATAGTGAGAGCTGTTTTGTCATATACTAATAAAGCTTATTTTCGAGAACGGAGCCAAAATAAACACAATTCAAAGAAAGTCGTGAATGCAGCTCTCAGGGTGCCCCCGACCGACTTGCCGTATTTGCGCCCGGAAGAATGCACTTCGACTTCTGCGATGCGGTATCTCTGCTGTTTTGCCTGAATGAGCAATTCCGCAAGGCAAAAAAATCTTGGCGAAGTGATATGAACGGTCTTGAACACCTCCCTTCTGACTAATTTTACCCAGTTTGGATCCTGGGTGCGAAACCCGAAAAACAATCTCAGCAGCAGAAGATTGATGGCTGTCACCATGCGCCGGTACCAACCGTACGAAGGCCTAAATAATCGAACTCCCGACACGATGTCAGATGTTCTGCTCAATGGAATAAGTGCCGCAAGTTCTCGAATGTCGAACTGCAGATCGGCCGAAGTGATAAAAATGAATTCTTTGCTGGCCTTGGCAATGCCGGTTCGCAGAGCGGCCCCTATGCCCTGATTCCGTTCATGATGACACACCTTAAGAAATGGAAGTGACGGCTTGATGGTATCCAAAATTTCTTTTGTCCTGTCTTTGCTTCCGTCGTTTACCACAATAACCTCAAAATCCTCCGCAAGCTGAGGAAGCGCCTTCGCGCATTCCCCAAGCGCTTGCGCCATATTTTCTTCTTCATTGTACGCCGGCATGAAGACGCTCAGAGATTCAAGCCTCATAAAATTTTTTAACATGTGAAGCGACGTATCGTATATGGCCGTCCGTCAGTTCGGGGTACATTGGCAAACTCAGTATTTCCTTAGCGCACCGCTCTGCCGCAGGAAAATCTCCTTTCTTATACCCCAGATGAAAAAACGCTTTTTGAAGATGCACCGGAGTCGGGTAGTGAATCTGGGTCTGGATGCCGTGCTTGGCCAAATACGAGGCGAGCTCATTTCTCCGCCTACAGCGGATAACATAGGCATACATACTTGAGACGGAATGGGGTCGTTCAACGGGCAAAAGAACATTCGCTGATAACGATTTCAAAAGTGCATTGTACGTTCTCGCATTTTTTCTCCTCAGCGCAACCCACGAATTGAGATGCTTGAGTTTTACCCTCAGGAATGCCGCTTGCAGCGCCTGTATACGGTAATTGTAGCCTATGACCTCGTGTGCGTGTTTTGAGATTTGGCCGTGATCTCTCAATGCTCGTATTGCTTTTTCCATCTTTTTGCTGTTCGTCAGCACCGCTCCCCCCTCGCCGTACGCCCCCAGCACCTTGCTGGGATAAAAACTGAAACAGGTGGTATTCCCAAAAGATCCTATTGTCTTGCCTCTATATGTTGCTCCGTGAGCTTGAGCGGCGTCTTCAATAATCGCAATGTTGTGCTTTCTCGCAATGCGCAGAAGCGCATTCATATCCGCGGCATTTCCATAGAGATGAACGGGAATAATTGCTTTTGTTTTCTTAGTGATGGCGCGCTCAACGCCAGCGACATCCAGCGTATGAGATACAGGGTCAATGTCGGCAAATACCGGCTTTGCCCCCACGTATGCTATCGCTTCACACGTAGCAACAAACGTGTTTGGCTGGGTTATGACCTCGTCTCCAAATCGTATCCCATGAGCCAAAAGAGCTACGTGCAGAGCCGAGGTGCCCGAGTTTACCGCCACGCAATATCGTGCCCCGCAATATCTCGCAAATTCCTGTTCAAAACCCTCCGTTTCTTTACCGAGAATAAAGATTCCAGATTCCATCACCCGCGCAAAGGCCGCATTGATATGAGTACGGATGCTCTTAATTTGAGGATGGAGATCAAGAAAGGGAACTTTCATGAAAGAGTTGAGAGAATTGATCGGATATCTTGCACGATGCGATCTGGTTTCAGCTTTTTCAGGCAAGAAAACTGACGCATGCCAGAAAGCACCCCCACCGTTATCATTCCAAGGCCCTTCCCGCACATCATATCAGCTTCCGTATCGCCCACCATTATATCACGCGTATGAGTAAACCGCTTCACCAATTTCTTTTTCGTCTCATAATCGCTCTTCCCATTAAACACACGGGGGCTCCCTTGCAATATTGAAACTGCGGCAGGAAAACCAAACCTCTCTGTTTCTTTAAAAAGATTTTTTCTGTTCCTTCGCAGGGTTACCACGAATATGCGGAACCCAAGCTTCCTCAGCTTTTTAAGAACGCGCAAAGAGAAACTGAACATCTTGTCATATTTCAAATAGCGCTCGCGCTCAATATTCTCAAGAAAAAACGATTCGTATCGCGCAAGCATTTTTTTATCTTTGAACATGCTGCTATTTGACGCGCCCTTTCTTTTGAGGCGCAAAAATTTCTCTTTTGAAAAAAACGGCTTGAGCCCTTCTTGCTTCACAAAATCCATATATACCCTGTAGTATTTTTCTGACACGTCAATGAGGGTGCCGTCGAGGTCAAAGAAGATATTCCTTATGCGGTGCATTGGACGTATAGTTCCGCCAATAGTTCCGGAGGGAAATCCTTGCCAATGCGAAACATCGCATCCAGGATTTTTTCATCAAGACCAAGCCCGTCAAGCTGGCTGTTTGAGAGGGGCTTTAAAAAGATGCCTCCCATACTTTTTACTTTCAGTTTTGCGGCGCGTATATCTTTCTTCAGCGACTTTGCGTCATATACTCTCCTGTGGCCGATCCGCCTGTCTCTCTCGTTGAGCTCATGGAGATGCTTCAGCATACCGGCCATCACTCCTATCCTGCGATGAAGAGATTGGGCGTTGGGACAGATAATAAAAATAGTTCCTTTTTTTGCGAGCCAGCGCCGCGACATGCTGAGCAGACGAACCGGATGTTGAACATGCTCAAGGATATTCACGAGCACAATGCTGTTAAATTTCTCCCGGGGCTTGAACTCTTCAAAAAGCGTGCATATGAAATCGGCATTGCGAAGGCGCAACTTTTTTGCGTCGGCAATGAGCTTTTGAGAGCCGTCTATGGCAGTGATGTGTTTGAAGTGCTTGGCAAGATTTTCTGTCATTACGCCTTCTGCGCATCCGACTTCCAATATACGATCGTTGCGAATATGTTCTCTTATGATCGCAAAGCGGTACTTCTCCAATCTGACTTCAAAACCTTCCCGCATGGAAAAATGCTTTGCAATATCTGCGAGCCGCTTTTTTTCTGCTTCTTTGCCTTGTGTTTTCATGGCTTTATCTGGAAAAACTCAAACTCTTTTTTTAAACCCTCCCTGATCTCAACGGATGGAGCGTATCCGAGTTTCTCTTTTGCCGAGCTGATATCCATCACCAAATCAAACGCCTCTTTTATGCCGGGTTTTTGAATAGGTTCGAGCGATGCTCCCGAAATTTGCAGAAGCATAGTGAGCGCATCCCGTATGCGAATTCCCTGCCCCGAGCTGATGTTAAACGTACCTCCCAAATTTTTATTGAGGGCGAGTATGGTTGCCTGTACCACGTCATCAATATATGCATAGTCGCGCAGTTCCGAACCTAAACCATACAAGACGGGTTTCTGTTTTTGCGTAATCGCTTCAATAAACTTGGGTATTGCTTTCACAACCGGCTCTCCGGGCCCATATACCTGAGAGTAGCGGAGAATGGTAAGAGGGATTCCCTTCTCGTCAAAAAACACGCTTAAATATTTTTCTGCCGCCGCCTTACTCGCTCCGTAGTATGTAAGAGAATTGAGAGGATGATCTTCGCGAAGGGGAAGATATTGCGGTTTGCCGTAGACATCAATGGTACTCGCATACACAAATCCTTTCACGATGTCGGGCAGGCATTCTGCAAGATACAGTGAGGCCAAAACATTGTGTTTTACATACTCTTCTGGCTTCTCATCTGTACTGCGGACAGAAGGCGTACGGCCTGCCAAATGAAGAACATAGTCAATAGGGCCTATGGCTTTAATGTTTTTACAAGCATCTCTCTTTGAAAGGTCGGCTTTTACATGTCTCACATTTCCTTCGTGGCCTGGGATTGCGTCTTTTGACAGCGAAATAATGCTGACTCCTTCTTGTTTTCTCAACGCCTCCACCACGCGTGAGCCAATAAAACCGTTCCCTCCGGTTACCAGAATAATTTTTTCAGGCGAGCTGCTATTCATGAAGCTGTTGTTTTCGTTTTATCAGGTCTTGCCTGCACCGCTCTATTTCTTTTGTGCCAGTAAGCACCGGCTCCACGTCCATGCCTCGTATCCAAACAAGCCCGTCTGGAAGAGGGTTGAAGATTTTTGAGGGTTCCGGGTACTCTTCTCCGAATGCCAGCCCGAGCATGATCTCTGGCATATTGAGACCTGCTTTGGAAAAAAAGAAGTGGGTGGTAAAGAAACGGCCGATATTTATCTCCGTAGGATTTGGCACGCCCGTCTTGTCGTATGTAAGGTCAACTGAGAAAATGCCGTGCGGATTTTGGTCAATTGCCTTGATTGCTTTCAGGGCAAGCTCATCAAGCGCTGGATCAGAATACGTCATTCCACCACCAGTAATCCCGGTGACTCCGGAAGGAGCCCTGTTCGCAAACTCCCAATAGAGCCTCTCTCTCCCTTGGGCCGCAACAAGTGTGCCCTTATTCCAAATTGACATCCATGTAACCGAATGTTCCGTAAGAACTTCGGCCGCAGTGAACCTGCCCCAGCCGTTTCGTGAATGAATCCACGAAAGAGCATCTTCGTATGCTTTGGCAGGATACGACCCTTCCCCGGCAGCCCCTTTTCTGTTCCTCAGCCAAAGATACGATCCAATGTTTTGAAATGCCTCTTTCAGGTCTTGAGGTTTTTGAATAAGCACGGTGCGGGGAATAGGCAAGGAAGCTTGCTCCCATAGCTGATAGGAAGCGAATTTATCCAGACATACCTCCACCGTTTTTTTATCGGGAAGAAATGTTCTCGTGTTTACCTCTTCTCTGTGTTGCGAGAGAAATTCAACCTCTTTGTCGTTTTGCGCATGAATGAATTCAATGTCGTATTCTTTTATGATCTGGTTCAGTATCGGCAGGTACTCCCTGTCTTCAACCCTTGGAACCAAAAGGCGAATATCGGTCTTCGCTCTCTGAAGCGTGTACTCGTTGCAGTCCACCCCCACAAGAAACATGGGGCCTTTCATCAGTCGCAAAGAATTAACAAAGTTTGTTGCGGGCGCTCCTCCGGCCCCGCATACCAATATTTTTTTCATGAAGACAAAAGTACTTTCTTTCCTTCTTTCATGCTCTGGTCGCACGCTTCCAGCATGCGCACTACTTCGAGCCCCTCGCGCCCCGGCGTCTGGGGCTCCGCGCCAGAACGGATGCAGTCAATAAAATGCTGGGTCTCAACAGAGAGAGCTTCCGTGGTATCAAGTTTTGGTATGACAATATCCCCAACCCGATACAATGGGTTAAAAGGCGTGATATTCTGGAGATTCAACGAGATTCCCTTGTCGTACACCTTCACCTTCTCAGATGGCTCCAGGTCGTCGTAGAGAATCATTTTGCGGCTTCCTCCGATGAGTATTTTTCGTATCTTCAGGGGCGACAGCCAGCTCGCGTGAACATGAGCCACGATGCCAGATTCCATTTCAAGGGTGACGTGGGCCATTTCTTCTCCGTGCGAGGAGAGATGTCGTGTGCCTTGCGCAAACACCGCCTTGGGGCGAACATCTCCAAAAAGAAAGCGGAGAATGGAAAAGTCGTGGGCTGCAAGATCCCACAGTACCGAAGCATCATGCTGAATGAGCCCGAAATTAATGCGCTCTGAATCAAAATAGTAAATATCCCCCAGCTCTTGCATAAGCTCTTTGATTTTTTTCACCGCTCCCGTATATACAAAGGTGTGATCAATCATCAAAATCAGCCCTTTGCTCTCTGCAAGATCGATCAATTCTTGGCACTGGACAACAGAAGATGCCATTGGTTTTTCCAAAAGCACGTGCTTGCCTCGTTCCAGCGCAGTTTTCGCAAGTTCATAATGAGTGGAAAGGGGCGTGGCAATGGCGACCGCCTGCACCGTGTCATCTTGCAGGATATCTTCGTATGATACGGTAAATTTTGTGGAAGGATATTGCACGGCAAGCTTGCGAAAAACGTCTTTCTTAATATCGCATCCATACGCGACTTCGCATCCTTCAAGCTGAGAGAAGTTGCGAAGGAGGTTGGGCCCCCAATATCCAAGCCCGACGACCCCAATTTTGATAATGTGATTTTGATGGCTCTCCATAGTAAAAATTAGAGAAGGGGCGGCAAACCGCCTGTGACCATGATCTTCTGGCCGGTCGTGAAAGAAGCATAGTCAGAAGCCAAAAAAGCAACTGCTCGTGCAATATCCAAGGGTTCCGCGTATCTTCCCAAAGGAGACTCCTCCGCAATCTTTTTGCGAAACCCATCCGGGATATGCGCAATCAAGTCAGTTTCAACCATACTGGGCACCACCATGTTAACGAGAATATTTTGTCTGGCATATTCTACGGCCAGAGCCCTGGTGAGTCCTACGAGGCCACTCTTTGCGATGACATATTTGCTATGCCGCGAAGGAGGGTCATCGGTTGCCACGGTGCCAATGGTAATAATGCGACCTCCTCCTGCTTTGATCATACCGGGTATCACTTCCTGGGAGCAGTGAACGCTTCCTTTCACCACCACGTCCAGATCTCTTTGAATATCTTCCCATTGCGTAGAAAGAAAATCTTTTGGAAGGAAATCTCTTACCGCATTGTTCACGAGCACGTCAACTGTGCCAAAAAATTCGTTGATTTTTCCAACCATAGCCCGTACCTGCTCGCGGTGGGTAATGTCCGCCTGAAAGCAAAGGGCTTTGCCGTCCCCTTTGCGGATGTCTTCTACGAGGTTTTCTGCGTCCTCCTTTCCCCGCAGATAGTTGATAGCTACCTTGGCTCCCAGCGCGGCAAAGAGCATGGCGCATGTGGCGCCAATTCCGCTGTTGGCGCCGGTAATAAGCACTACCTTGTCCTTGAGACCCATATCATGTGCTTTCTCCTGTATATCGGCAAAGGAAGCAAGGCGTGCACGCGGGCTCCTCACCCCGGCGGTAATAAATCCTCGTATGGCAGATCCGACGGCAAACTCTTTTTTTATACTGTGCGTTGCCCCCGACACGAACACCACCTCTTCTTTGAACTCGTAAAGAGCGTCGAGAACAATAGGGTTCTCTATCGTTGCCTCAAATCCGTACAGCGTCGCAAATGTCCCCGGCATAACCATTCCCACGGAAGGAGAACACATGAGCAGGGCCAATAACTCGAACGGAGAAAAAGCGGGGCTGAACTTTTCGTCCGGCAATCCTTCTTGCAAAAGAAACCGCGCACCTGCCATGGCTCCTTGAGATACGGCAAAGCGCATCGTGTTTGCCATGCCTTCCTGAATTTCCTGCATGGCGTATGTGCGTTCTTGAATGTTGTCTCTCAGCAAACTCTCTTCTGGCGCATCGCTTGCGATGGGAATGCGTGCCTCAGAAGGGACCATCTCTCCCTTTCCTTCAATCAATGACTCCTGGGATTTGCGGTTGAGTATGCGCCACGAAAACCCGCCTTGCTCTCGCACATGCGCTTCAAGCGTTAAAGCATCGTTTAAAAAAATCGGCTTAAGGAATTTTGCCCGGAGCGAGCGCAATCTCCATGTTCTGCGGGGAAATTGAACCGCCAATAAAAAGCAAAGGGGGAGAAATCCATGCACAATACGCTCGCGGTACGCGGAGGTTGCCGCAACATCTTCATGGAGATGCAATGGATTGGTATCGCCCGAGAGAAACGCAAAGCGTCTCACCATGGATTCGGTAATCTGAAAGGAGATGTGCTGCGGCTGATTGTGTGCTTGTGACATATGCTTAGAAGGCAAGCTTTTTCCGACGAGAAAGCCACTCATCTCTGGTTATTCCATACCACACCTGATCGACAAATGCTCCTTTATACAGCAACCGCTCCTTAAACGTACCCTGGTACGAAAGACCCATCTTTTTGTAGTTGAATACGGAAGCGACATTGGGAGCGTAGGCGCCCGTGGAAATAGAGCGGATTCGAAGCTTCAGAAACGCGAAATCAAACACAAGAGCAATGGCTTCCTGCGCAGCTCCCGTGCCCCAGTACTTCTTGTTCCCGATAAGATATCCGTAGTTCGCGTATTTGTGCATCGGATGAATGTCATACAGCGTAATGACGCCGATGTGCTTTTTTGTTTTCTTGTCAAATATCCCCCAAAGAAACTTGGTCTTCTGGTCAAAGCCCCTCACATACGCTCTCTGCGTTGCCAGAGTATGTTTCTTGAAACGCGCCTCAAGAAACTCATTCACCCCGGGGTCCTTCAGCCAAGAGACATATTCTTGGGTCACATCTTCTGGGAAAAGCGGCTTGAGCTGCGTCTGCCTGCCTTCAAACACGAGGGAACTATTCCTTGCCATGGGATTTCATTTTCTTTGTTATCGCTTCTTGGATTGCTGCGAAAGAGACGAGATCTGGAATTTCCCGATCGCCAAAACGCATGCCAAACTCTTCCTGGAGAGCCATGACAAGACGGAGATGCTGAAGCGAATCCCACTGGGCAATGGTATAAATGGATGCGTTGTCTTTGATGAGAGTGCGATCCACTTCCAAAGAATCCGCCATAATGCTTTTAATGCGTTCTTCCGTGCTCATACGGCCTGCTGCGGAGTCATATGTATTGTCTGGAACCACGGAGGAAGGAAAGGAAGAGCGCCTTCTATATTCAATGCGTACACGTTCTCAGCTTGCTTTGTAAAACCTAGGTGCGGATAGAGATCTTTTACCACGGCATTCTTTGCGGTAGGAATATATTCTCCAGTTATCAATGTTACTCCTTGTTCTTGCAGATACAACGCTACCTTAGAAATAACCGCTTGTTCAATCGTACGGCCAATGACCCGACAGCTCTGAAGAAACATATCAATACTCGCCTTCTTGTCTTGAATCTTTACAATGAGGAGGCCGACGACCCCGTTATCCCCGAATTTATCCTGTACAGACCAGGAAAAAACCTGCCATTTGGGATCTTCCATGCGTCTCGTAATGTCTGCTTCAGAATACTTTTTTGTCGTAAGGTTGAACTGATTTGTCTTCTGGGTCATCTGGGCCAGGCGCGGAATCTGCATTTTCTCATTCACAAAAATCGTGAGACGCATGTCCAGGGTCCTCCAGAAATCTTCCAATGAAGCCGACTCCTGCTTTAGAGAGGCCCGTTTGCCCTGATCTTGATATATCCGCACCTTTTTCAGATCTTCTTGAGAATAGATATTCTTCTCAAATACGTGTAATTCCTGAAGGAACGCTGCGTATTCGCCAGCCCCCTCCGGAAGTTCCGGGGTATACACTTCGGGAACCCGTTCTCGCATTAATTCCCGCTCAACGGGGCTGTCGTCAAGGAATACCATGCTATCTAAACCGATATCGAGCTCTTGGGCTATTTCTTGGATTGATTGAGGTTTTAGGCCCCAGCCAATCTTTGTAATAACAAAATCCTCTAGGGCAAGAGGCATATCGTCTTTCCTTTTTAGGAATGCTTCTTTGACGTCTTCAGGATTGTTTTTTGAGGCCATTGCAAGGACAATGCCTTTTGAAGAAAGATGTTTCAATTGAAGCTGAAAATCGTAATACGCGCGCCCGGGACCCGTTGGCCCAACGATGACGCGATCTGGCCCCTCCTCTCCCACAACCCCCCCCCACAGCGTATTATCAAGATCAAGCACAATGCACTTTTTAGTTTTTCCGTAGGCGGCAAACATAACACGGGCAATCTCTTTTCCAATCTCTACCAAACCCTCTGAAGAAAAGGGTAAAGAAGAATGGTAGTACATATTCCAGTCGTAGAAACGCTTCTTGCCGATTCTTGAGGCGATGTCTTGAACATCAAGCATATATACCTCTTTATGCCGCGAGGCCGCAGCGGCAATGCTTCTGTTGAGATGGACTAACGCTTCTTTCTGGGAATAATCCCTCTGCGCATCCAGAATGCCATAATACCATCTGCCAGGATGATCGAATGTCGTAAGAATGATGCGGGGCTGTGATGTTCTGCGGGCTGCTGCAACAAGCTGCTCCATGCGATGAACAACTTCCTGCGTCTTCTTTTCCAGTTCCAAGGGAGTTATGTTGTGAAAGTCGTAGATGAGTTCGGGAAAAAATTCTTGGAGAGTGGCAAAGAGAAGAACGACATCATACGCGCCTTTGCCATACTCTCCTGCCGGGTCGAGAAGTTCCTGCTCAAATATGTTATAGCCGAAAAATCGGATGGTTGGCGCGAATCCTTCTGAAACAAGCTCGACCCGCACCACGGGCTCAATGGGTTCCAGCGTGCACGAACGGAATACGGCAAGCGAAAGAGGCGTCCCTCGGGGTGTCTCGCCAATCTGTCTTGCTAGTTCCAAATAATCCTTGTACGTACTCTTCATTGTTTGGTGCATATGACGAATGCCAAAGCATAATCTTTTACGTGAGCCATGCTTATCTGACAGGCAGGATGGCGGGCCTGCTTTTGCGGCAAGAATGCAATGGAGGGTTTTCCCGATGCGGATGTTCTGATCTCAACCTGCAGATAGGATACGGGCTTTTCGATCGCTTTGAATGTTGCTTCTTTTGCCGCAAAGCGCGCGGCAAAATGTTGGAGCGGAAATGCCTTGCTCTTGCAGAAGCGGATCTCTTTTGCGCTAAATACGCGCTTCATAAATTCTTGCTTCTTCATTGCCTTGGCAAAATCAGGAAGAAATACGATATCAACGCCGACTCCTAATACAGACATACGCGTGTGGCTATCTTCGATATCGCGCAATGATCTCGCGCACTGCCCTGACAACAGCGCGTATTTCTCCCGATATCATCTTGGGAAACAACGGCAGGGTTATCGCCCGCTCATAATACTGTTCAGCAATGGGGAAATCGCCTTTCTTGTATCCGAATGTTTTTTTATAAAACGGATGGAGGTGAACCGGAATATAGTGCACCTGCACGCCAAGGCCTTTGTTGCGCAACGCTTCAAATATTTTTCTTCTTCCGGTTTTTAATAATTCCAAGCGCAGTCGGATGGGATACAAATGATACGCAGACCTGGCATACGCTTTCTCGACAGGAAGAATTATCTCTGAAATATTACGAAACGCTTGGTTATACCGTCGCACGATCTCTCTTCTCGTCTTTACGAACCTATCCAGTTTCTGGAACTGACTGAGGCCCAGGGCGCACTGTATGTCAGAAATGCGGTAATTATATCCCGGCCTCTCTATCTCGTAATACCATGCTCCCCTCTCTGGTTTTCTGATAAGTCCGTGGTTTCGAAACGCCTTTAGAGTTCTGTAGAAATCCTTTCTGTCGGTAACAACCATTCCTCCTTCTCCCGTAGTAATGGCTTTTACCGGATGAAAGCTGAACATGGTCATATCGGAGAATGATCCTACTTTCTTGCCTTTGTATTCTGAACCCAAGGCATGGGCGGCATCTTCAATAACCAGAAGATTGTGCTCTCTCGCGATCTTTTTTATGGTGTCCAGTTCTGCTGGATGACCTGCAAAATCAACCGGAGCCAACGCCTTGGTCCTTTTGGTAATTTTCTTTTTGATTGCTTCTGGGCTGATATTCAACGTATTCTCTTGAATATCGGCAAAGACGGGCTTTCCTCCGCAATACACAATGGCGTTCGCGGTCGCGGCAAACGTCATGGGAGTGGTGATAACTTCGTCTCCCGGCCCGATGCGAGCCGCAGCGTATGCCGCGTGCAAAGCTGCGGTTCCCGAAGAAAACGCCACCGCGTACTTTACTCCGCAATACCCGGCTATTGCCTGCTCAAATTGCTCGACTCTTGGCCCCTGGGTAATCCAGTCGCTCTTTAATATACGCACAACGGAAGCAATATCGCTCCCGTCTATTTGCTGGTGGCCGTAGGGAATAGTTTTCATATCTCATGCTTCATTGTATCAAGCATCTTTTTCATTTCTTCCTTTGTGATGGCGCGCTCATTCCGGTCGCTCCGATATGAAAAACTGGCGGGGACGGGCTTCCCTTCCTTTGAGTTTTCTTCTTTCCAGAAAGAAAATTCGGGAGCAATCACATACATATCATCAAACTCTCTTGTATGTCTTGCCTCTTCTTCGCAAATGAGCGTTTCGTGAAGCTTCTCTCCGGGGCGAATGCCGACGATTTTTACTTTGGCTTCGGGCGCCACCGTCTGAGCCAGATCAAGAACCCGCATGCTCGGAACTTTTGGCACGAACACTTCGCCTCCATGCATGCGCTCAATGCATGTGATGACGAAACGAATGCCTTCTTCGAGCGAGATCCAAAATCGCGTCATGCGCTCGTCGGTTACGGTAACTTCCCCTGTTTTGCGCTGTTCCAGGAATAGAGGAATGACAGATCCTGAAGAGGCGATCACGTTGCCGTAGCGAGCCGAGCTCAGACGCACGTTCTTATGGCTGCCGTATGCGTTTCCCTGAACAAAGAGTTTTTCCGCAACCATCTTTGTGGCCCCATACAAATTTGCGGGCTGCACCGATTTATCGGTGCCGATGTTCATCACCAAGGGCACCCGCTGATCAATGGCGGCGTCAATCACATTGACGGCTCCTTCAATGTTGGTGCGTACCGCCTCAATCGGATTGTATTCGCACACGGGGATATGCTTTAAGGCTGCGGCATGCACCACCACGTCAACGTCTGCCATAGAACGCTCCAGGCGACTCTTGTCTCGTACGTCTCCGAGAAAAAAGCGCAGGCGCCTATCAGAAAACCTGCGCCCCATTTCAACGAGTTGCAGCTCGTTGTTGTCAAAAATACGCACGACCGCAGGGTTGTGTTCCTTGAGAATAACCTCGGCAAACTCCTGCCCAAAAGAACCCGCCCCTCCCGTTATCAAAATTGTTTTGCCTTGAAAAATCATGAAATCCGTAGACCCTGTATATCACACATGCTCCGCTTTATCAACGAGGTGTCATCCAGCGCTCGTACCACATTTGAAACATGAGCAGGAACCAGAGCTTGTGCGCATCCACTCCCCTGCCTTCTCTATGGCGCTTGAGCGCGCGCTGAACCGCCCGCTGGTCGAATAACCCGTGCAGCAAAAGACGCTCTGGTGCCAGATACTCCTGAAGAAAACGGGAAAAATCCTGCCTAAGCCAGGCATGGATGGGAATGCCAAATCCCTGCTTGGGGCGCTCGATGAGTTCCTCTGGGATGTAGCGCGCAAGAATCTTCTTGAGTAAATATTTGCTTTGTCCCTTTTTAAACTTGATGGAACTTGGAACCCGAGCAACGTACTCGGCTATCTTTTGATCAAGAAATGGCTCTCTCCCTTCCAGGCCGACTGCCATGGTCGCCCGATCTGCTTTTACCAAGATATCGTCTGGCAGGTACACGCGAAAATCCGCGACTTGCATCTTGGCGAACGCATCAAGAGAACCAAGCTCATTAAACCCGTAGAAACTGCTGTTGGCATCAAATGGAAATCGAAGAAGCTGCAAAAGCTGCTGGCGCGTCCAGAAGGAGTTGGCGGTGCGGAATATGTCTTCAAATGAGCGTTCGCGCAGAAGATTTCTTAGTTTATACACCTTATTTTTTAAGTTCGTATGTTTTTTTAAAGAAGGAGAAAAAAGGGCTAGTCCAACAGCGAGCGAACGAGAGAGCGCTGGCGGCAACGCCCCAAATTTTCTCTGGTACCACTCCAAAGCCCCGTATTTGGGGTATCCGCCAAAAAGCTCGTCTCCCCCATCTCCGGAAAGAACTACTTTTACCTGTTCTCTCGCAAACTTGGAAACCAGATGTGTCGGGATTGCCGAGCTGTCTCCAAACGGCTCGTCATACATGTCGGGAAGCTGGGGAATGACGTCGGCTGCCATTTCTTTGGTGCAGTAGAGCTCGTGGTGTTCGGTCCCAAAATATTGAGCTATCTTCTTTGCGAATGGCGCCTCGTCGTATCCTTTTTCATGGAACCCAATTGTGAACGTCTTTATGGGAGCTCCCGCCTGTTTCTGCAAGAGAGCGGCTATCGTGGAAGAATCTAGGCCGCCGCTCAAAAATATCCCGACTGGCACGTCTGCCACCATGCGGTAGCGAAACGATTCAAGAAGAATGCCTTCCAATTCTTCTATGATTTCCTCTTCGGATTTCTGAAAAGGTCCAAGCTGGTAAAAGGAGGCGATGTCCCAGTATCGCACTTCCTTTGAGTTGCCGTGCGTATCAATCTCAAGATAGGAGCCCGGCTGCAGCTTGAAGGTGTTCTGAAATATAGTATGGGGCGCCGGAATGTAGCCGAGCTGCAGAAACAAAGCAAGCGCTTCGTAATTGATCTCTTTCTTGAACTCGGGGTGTTTGTGAAGCGCCTTGAGTTCTGAAGCAAAAAGCAAGAGGCCGTTTTTTTGGTAATAGTACAAAGGTTTTACGCCCGCCCGGTCCCTGCACAAGATGAGTTTGCCGGAGTTGGCATCCCAAATGGCAAAAGCGAACATGCCCCGGAACCTTGCGACACTTTCCATGCCCCATTCTTCATACGCCTCAAGAATGACTTCTGTGTCCGAGGCGCTCTTAAATTTCCTGCCTCGTTTCTCAAGCTCGCTGCGAACTTCTTGAAAATTATAGATCTCTCCATTGAACGCGATCCAAAGAGTTTTCGTTTTGTTTGCCATGGGCTGATGCCCCAGCGAAGACAAGTCAATGATGGCAAGACGCGTATGACCCAGACCGATGCCGTGTTCTTGAGAAACAAAAACGCCCCGGTCGTCAGGACCCCGATGGCTGAGGCATTCTGCCATGCGCGAGAGCACGCTCTCCTCAAGAAAAGAGCGCTGCCGAGCGTCAAAAATACCGACAATGCCGCACATAGAGCTAAGTGGACACAGACACAGAATTTCTATATCATATAATCGTATGCTCTACAAGAAGGATTGGGGACGCCGTATTCTTTTTTTGTGCTTTGCAGTAATTCTTTTTCTCCCCCTATTAGACATCCCCCCTTGGCTCTCTCCGCCCGACTGGGGGAAAGCCATAGTCTTTAGAATTGCTGTTTCTCTTTTGTGGATGTATGTTGCATGGACCGTATGCACCGGAAAAAAACGGATAGGAACAATTTCTCTCAAGAGCATACCAGGGCTGCTTATTATCGTTCTTGTGTTACAGGTACTGGTGTACTTGCTTGCTGCTGTCTTTTCTCCAGATCCTCTTATGAGTTTTCTGGGAGATCCGATAAGATCCGGGGGTCTCGTGAATTATGCTTTTCTGGCATCGTTTGTATTTCTCTTGCTCTTCTTCCTGGAATCTGACGACTGGCAGACCGTTATGAAATGGGCTATTTGGGGAGCAGTTGGAGTAAGCGCCGTAGCCATTGTTCAGTGGCAAGGCCTTCTCCCGGAACTCTTTGTCGCCACCGGCACAAGGCCCACAAGCACCCTTGGAAGCACCATGACCCTTGGCCTATTTCTTATTTTGTTTGTATTTCTGTCTCTTACCAATAAAAAGTGGGGCCTCCCGCTTGCCGCGCTCTTTACCTTTGTGATTGCGCTCACGGAAACAAGGGCGGTATTTCTGGGCTTGGGAATCGGCCTGTTTTTCTTCCTTTTCTGGTATCCGACAAAAGAGAAAGCGCGAGCTCTCTTCATGAAGTACGTCCTTATAGGAACGCTTCTCTTGGGAGGAGTGTTGCTGCTTGCGGCAAACCTCTCGCTCTCATCCCCGGATCTTCTAAAACGCCTAAAAGTTCCAAATTTCCAAAACGAACCGCGTTTTGCCGCATGGCAGGTTACGCTTCAGGCTATCAACGCAAGCCCTGTCTTGGGATATGGGCCTGAAAACTTTGCCATCGGTTTTGACAAATTCTACAATCCCGCGCTTCCCAACCTTAGCAGAGTGCCGGGTTCTGGCGTCACCACGTGGTGGGACCGCGGCCACAACATTCTTTTAGACACTGCCATGCAAGGAGGGATAGGAGCCGTTCTTCTTCTCTTGCTGCTCTGGATGCTTCTTTTCTGGGGCCTTCAGAAGGTAAAGAAAGAGAAGGGTGAGCTTGCGCTTAAGGCTCACGGCCTGCAGGCCGCATTCCTTGGGTATGGGGTGGCAAATCTTTTCAGTTTTGAAACCTTTTCCACCCAGCTCATCTTCTTTACTCTTCTGGCTTATTCTTTGCATCTGATTTCTTTACGGAGGGACCTGCCGCCAAAGCGAAGTTCGGGCGAGGCAGGTCCCTCCAAGCTACGAGTGCCCATCTTCATACTTGTGGGCTTCGCTTTCCTCTGGTTCAATTGGAATTATACGCTCAAGCCATTGGCTGCGAACGCAAATATTATAGAAGCAAAAGCGCTTGCTAAAAGCGGCAACTGCCAAGAAGCCCTGCCTCTCGCAGAGAACGCCGTGCGTGGGGCCCCGGGTCCCATGAAATCATACGCTGCGCTTTCTTTGGGAGATATTATTTTAGATTGCCAAAGCCAGCTGCCAGACAAACGCCCAGAGTTGGCGCAAAAAGCAATTGAGGCCTTGCAAACAGCAGATGAAAGCCGGCCGCTCTTTCCAAGAGCATGGATAGCGATGGGGGGCTTCACCAACATATTGCTGGAAACAGCTTCAAGAGAAGGAAACCAGGAAAAAGTGAAGGGGGAAGCTGCAAATGCCGATATGTTTTTCAGAAAGGCCCTTGAGTTGAGCCCCAAGCGCCAGGAAACATACATTGAATGGGTAAAAACCTTCTTGATTCAGGGCGATTATGAGGGGGCTAAAGAAAAAATCGGAGAGTGTCTTTCGCTCAACATCAACTCTGCTCACTGCTGGTTTCTCTTGGCAAGAGCTGAAATTTCTTTGGGGAATGCAGAGCAGGGATCTCATGCCCTCAAGACAGCTGAACTGCTTGGATACAATCCGACATCAAGACGATCGCTTCTCCAGTTAGCCAATGCGTATCTTGCCTCTCAAAACTACCAAGCAATGGCAAAGATATACGAAACACTGACATCTTCCAATTACGACCCCGTGCCTCGCGCGTATTATGAGACCCTAATTGCGCTCTATCAACAACTCGGCCAAAGAGAAAACATACTGCACGCAGCAGGAAGAATGTATCTTGTCTTTGGGGATTACGAAAAATCGAAGGTCACTGCCAAGGAGTGCATTGCCTTCAATGCCCAATCTGCCTATTGCTGGTACTTGCTTGGAAAAGCTGAGTCTGCCTTAGGTAATGAAGAAGAAGGAGAAAGGGCAAAGGCGAGAGCCCAGGAACTCTTTGAAATAAAACAATGAAAATACCCCTCCGTACCTTGACTATATCGCTGTTCTGTCTGGCAGCCGCATTGCCCATTGTTTCCACCAATGCGCTCTTTCACCCGCAGGCATGGGCTCAATCAAGCGTATTTCGGGTCTTGACTGCAGGGCTCGTATCCCTGCTGCTTTTGCAACAGCTGCTGCGACCTTTTGACAAAAAAGCGCTGCTTGAGCGCCTTGGTTCAGCAAAAATAGTCCTCATTCCCCTCTCGCTCTTTGCTGTAGTGCTGGCAATCGCAACGCTCTTTTCCCAAGATCCGTATTTTAGTTTCTGGGGCACGCCCGCTCGTGGCTGGGGACTACTTAACGACTTTCTCCTCATGCTCTTTGCAGTAGGAGCGTTTCTTTTCCTCTCTCATGAGGACTGGAAAAAGGTGTGGGGCGTGGCTCTTGCGGCAGGGGTCGGGGTGGCGGGCATTGCCCTGATCCAAACCTTCGGGCTGCTGCCTTCTGTATTTAACGCAACGGGTCTCGGAGCTCCCGGCACTCTGGGCAGCTCCATTGTCTTGGGCCTATACCTGGTATTGCTTGCATTTGCGGCTCTTGCCTTGAGAAAATTTCCGCTTTTTCTATTCTTTGCTTTTGCTGTTGCGCTCACGCTTTCCCGCAGCTCCTGGATTGGATTTGCCGCAGGTATTATATTCTTTCTGGCTTTCTTTCCTCGAAAACAAGTCCGATGGCGCGCTGCCGCTCTTATTCTGCTGGCGTGCGGAGTGCTTGTACTCCTCATTATAAACCTTGTTGCCCTCCCCTCTTTTGTAAAGGACATTCCTTTGCTATCTCCTTTATTGTCCCGCGCTTGGCAGGATCTCCAGTGGGAGAATGTTTTTGACCTGTCGCGCATCTTGGCTTGGCAAATTGAACTCAAAGCTCTGGCAGAAAAACCCCTCCTTGGCTGGGGACCCTATAACTCTTCCATCGGGTTCAACAAATACTTTGACCCGATTGTCACCCAGGCGCACGCTCGCCCCTATTTTGATACTTCCCACAACGAATTTCTCGATATTGCCCTAGGGTCGGGATTCTTGGGTCTTGCTGCCTATCTTTGGTTCATAGGGGCGTTTCTGTGGAAACTACAGAAATCGGCGCTTGAGAATAGGTGGCAGGCGAGAATGGTGCAAGCCGGTATCATAGGGGGGCATGCCGCGCTCTTTTTCTTTCCCTTTATGTTCTCCACGCATCTGCTGTTTTTCCTCCTCATTGCATACGGACTGCATCTGTCCGCTGCGGCTCCACCTTTGCCAATGACTGGAGGCGGAACGAAAACAGAGCTTCCTTCAAAAAAGCTTGCCGTATTCGGAGGAGCATCTCTCCTACTGGTGTCCTTTGCTTTCTTTTTCGCGATACAGCCCCTTGCATGGAACAGAACCCTGAACGTTGCGGCACAGCAGGCAGATCGAGGGAAGTGTTCCTTGGCGCTTCCCGCGGCAGAAGAAGTCCTTGAGCGCGGCAAGAACAGCTTCTTTTCATACTGGATACATCTCAAATATGTAGAGGCTGTGGATTCCTGTATTGGGAGTCAGGAGGAAGGGGTTCAGCAGATATTATCTGAAAAAGCTGCCGCTGCCCTCAATGAAGAGCTGCTTGTTCGGCCCAAAGAACCAAGGACCTGGATATTGCTTGGAGGATATTTCAATAATTTGGCCGCTTTTTCCAAAGACTCTCAAGAACGCTCGGACTTTCTCAACCAGGCAAGAACTGCCTTTGAAAAAGCGAGGGGATTAAGCCCAAGCCGCTATGAAACCTTTTTAGAATGGACAAGAACCGAAATGCTTTCAAAAAACTATGAGGCGGCGAAACAAAAGGCAGCTCAATGCATTATGCTCAACCCGAACTCGCAAAACTGCTGGATTAGATTATCTCTTGCCCAATTCGCGCTCAAGAATACCGAGGGCGGGCTGCACGCCTTAGACAAGGCGCGCGAGGGGAATATTACGATAGCAACAACGATACAAAGCGAACAGGTTCTCATAGAAATCTTGAGGCAAACACTTGCTTTGCCGCAGAAACCCTACCAGGATGTGGTATTTTTATTGAGCACCCTTATCGACCTCAACCCAAACAACCCGCAGTACTACGCTTCCCTTGCCGCCGTGTACCTTGAGCTTGGAGAATATGGAAATGCGGGACAAGCTGCACTCGCGGTGCTTGAGCTGCAGCCGGAAAACGAAGAAGCAATACGGCAATTCTTCCAGCAACTCCCTAAAGAATTCCGCCCGGACAGATTCAAATAATATACCCGCCGATACATATAGGCGGAAATCAAAGGCCGCCCCATGTGAGGCGGCTCTTTGATTTCGCCAAGTGGCGAATCGTTACCCTCTTGCCACAAGAAAGAGAGTAGACGTCCTGTCGGGATTACGGGTTCACCAAGCTGCCTGCGTAGATGTCTGGCCTGAAGATGATGGTTCCTCTGCGGTAGGCGTTTGAGGTTCCGTCAACGCCGAACTCCACATTGGAATCAGCAACATCGCTCAGCCACAGCTGAATCTGGTCGCCGTCAGTGTCAAGCTCGGTCGTGTCGCTGTAGATCAGCAAGGTCTTGGTCTGGCCTGCTGGCACCCTCAGCTCAGTTGTCGCGAAGGTAAAGGTTACGCTTTCGCTGGTGGACTCGTCTACCTGACCTTCTTCACCCGTACCAACTGCCGAAATTGCGTTGCTGTATATGGTGCCGTCCGGATCCTGCAAGGTGAAGGTCTCTTCTGTGCCGTCAGACGTGCTGATGGACTGTGTGATGTTCACCACCAGCTTGTTGCCGTCTCCGTTCTGGAAGGTGACATCGTCCGAACCCACAGCAGTCACGTCAAACTTGGCAAGAAGCGTGTTTGCTGAAGGAATGAGGTTGCCCGAAGGCGTGGTAGAGTTGACCGTGAACTTCGGATACGCGCGGAACATCCGGTGCGTGTTGGAAGAACCTGTCGGGGCGGCATCGCTTACCGTAGTGCCAGACCCTTTGCCCGTGGTATCCACGTCACGAATGGCAACTCCGGTCGCAACGTCGTTTTGCGCTGCTGCCGACGTGTTGCTGAAGAAGTCCGCTTTCACCGTGATCAATTGGTAGCCGTTTGACGGAATCGTCAATGTGCCATCGTCAAACGTAATATCACTAAGTGACTGAGGCGAGGCTCCTCCCGCAGATACCGACTTGAGCAAGGTTGAGCCGTTGTACAGGTGCAGGGTTTGAATGAAGTTGCTCCCCGATACCTGAAGGCTTATCTCGTCAAGGTCAAGGTCTTCCACGGCGTCCGACGCAAGCCGGAATATGCCAATGGTGTTGCCTGTTGTCGAGGCCGCAAAGAGACTGCTGGACGGCTGTGAGGAGTCAACTGACGTTGTCAGCGTGCCTCCTGTCACCACAGACATGACCTGACCAGCTCCTGAGCGGGTTTCGGTAATGTCGTTTCCGGTATCAGCTCCTGTCGCGGTTGTCGCGGTTTCAGCGACCTGGTGAGCATCGGTGAGATTGCCGGAAGCTCCGGTGTCGGCGTTGGCCTTAAGGTCGGCCACCACGGCAAGCTCCATAGTAGTTCCTTTCTTGACAATCAAGGTCTGCGTCAAGGTGAAGGCAATGGTGTCTGCCGTGCCGTCTGTGGTGCTGTCATAGCTCGTGGTGTTAGACACCTTTGTTTCGTAGACATCTCCCCTTGAGCTTGAGGCAGTCGTCAGGTTTGCCCAAATCTCCACATTGATCATGTCGTCAGCCGGAGCTCCTGTGCCAGGGTCGTTCTGTATGGTGATGGAACTCACCTGCACGTCTTCTCCGGAAGCTCCCGCGTCAAGCGCAAGCTTGGCAAAGATGAAGTCACTCGTACCAACTGCCACGTCTCGCGCAGCCGGGGATACCAGAGTATTCACTACCAAGGCTCCCGCTTTTACGGTCTGCGTATTGCCAGCAGCCGCACTGGCGGTCGGAGTTGCGGTAATGGAGTTGTTGCTCGTCATTCCGGTCACCGTAAGATCGGTGTCTGGATCAGCAATTGCCGCTTGAATGGTGTCGCCTGCAGAGGTAGCAGTCGCGATTCTTCCTTTCACCGTGTACTTGTGCACGCCTACAGGAACAATGATGGTGTCGGTGTAGGTTACCGATACCTCGTAGGTGGTGCCGTTCGCGGTGTAATCCGTAGTGCTCGGATCCAAGGGACCTGCTACCAGAGTGCCGTTCTCGTCAAACAGCTTCACTGCCGTAAGTTCGGCGTCAAGCATTGTACCCAGGTCAAAGGAAATTCTGACCGAGGTAAGCTTTACCGACTCACCAATCGCGTTGAGGTCCCACGTTGCCAAGTTCTGGTCTGCTGCCTGGGCAATGTTGCCCGTGGGAGCAGTGGTAGAGGACTTGGAAACGCTCAGGGCTCCCGAGTTGATGGTCTGGTTGTTTGCAGCCAACCCGTCGTTGGCATTGGTCCAGTCAGCAGCGTCGTTGCCGTCCGGAGTGATGTACATGCCGTAGGTGTTGCCCTTTGTGGATATTAACACATCACTGCCGTCCATGAGGTCGGCGTTTATTGTCAAACTGGGGCCGTCCACGACGTCAAGCATGATCTTGAATCTTCGGCTGTCTCCCTTGGCAATCACCATGTTGAGGTTTGACCACGAGGCCTTGCCTTCTCCAGACCATTGCGTGGTCCCGAGCGACTGGCTCTTCGATACGTCGTACAGCTCAATGTTTGTGGTGTCGTCAAGAGAAGCAGAACCCGACTCCATCACGGTAATCTGCTCTAATGTCACGTCTTCTGTTGACCCTACCGTCACTTTGAAGGCGTTCACCGTAACATCGGTGTCGCCAACATCGGGCGTGGAGTCAACGAGCGCGCCGTCTTCCTGCACGTCAACCGTGCCGATGGTCAAGGCAACAGTGGTAAAGTCGTTCCCTTTTATGGGGAAGGCTCCGGTCACCGTTGCTGATCCGGCGCTGATGTCTGCTGCAGAGGCAATACCCATTGCCACGGTCTTCGCTCCTGCGGTTCCGTCAACAATTCCTACGCGAATGAAAAACGCCTTGGAAGTGTTGGCAGGAATCTTGAGGTTCGTGGAGAAGGTCATCTGGGCTCTGCTGTTTGTGTTCAGGGAACCCAAGCTGCCTACCCTCACTCCGTCCTCGTCAAGGATTCTGATGTTTTCCACGTCCGCATTTGCGGTCAACCCATAACGGGTGAGCCAAATGGTGGAAATAGCAACATCGGATGCTCCTGCGCTCAGGAAGAACTTCGTTACGTTAACGTTTCCTGCGTCTGCCACAGTAGCTGAAGCTGGCGTGTCAGAAGCCAAGGATACGCTTAGCGTTCCAGCTTGAGCCGGAGGCGTTGGCGCTCCTGGCGTGCTGGGCGTGCTTGGCGTGCCGGGCGTGCTTGGAGCAGTTCCTGCCACGGCAGTGTACTTTGCCCGAGAAATCGGTCCGAAGTATCCTACCGCGGGGCTCACTCCGTTCGCAGCCTGCCATGCTGCTACTGCTGCTTGCGTGCGGGAACCGTAAAAAGTGGTCTCAGAGCCAGGAGATCCTGCGCCCGAAGAAGCCAGCTGGTGTCCCGCACCATTCAGGTACTGTTGCAAGCACATTACGTCATCACCCGAAGAAACTCCTACGTAGAGGCTGCGGGTAAAGGTGCAAGCGGTTGCGCCAGCTCCTGATCCTTGCTGTGCCTGAAGCTGTTGAAGCTGGACCAGCAAGGCGTCAATCTGCGCTTGCAATTCTGCTATTGTCACTGCGCCTGCGGGCATTGGAGCTACCATGCTCACGGCAATGCTCGCTGCGGCTGCAGTGGTAATTGCTTTCTTTAAGAATTTACTCATTTATTGTTTGTTTGGTTAATTTACGAAATGTATTATGTGTATAGGTTAATCCTATAACACATGCCGACCTTTGTATTCGGTTTCAATCTCCACTCTTCGTGGAGCCAACCTTCAAAAGATATTCCAACGCCGTCTCGTACTCTCCTGCCTCGGAAGCCGCGACTGCTTTTGAGACCAGCGCTGCCTGCTCTTCATTGAGCGTCCGAGTTTCCAAATCTTTCAGCTCGCTCTCTACCACCACCCTAGTGGCTTCGGCCAAGCTGTCATTCTCCCCTTCCCCGATACTTGTTCCGAGCACCCGTTCCAGTTTAGATCTCTCTTTCTGAAGCTCCAGCAAAACTTTTCCCGCCTGGAGCGCGACTCGCGGCTCCTGATCAACCAGCCCTGGCAATGCCTGCGACACCTCAGAAACCCTGCTCTGGTATCCCTTGATTGCGGCCGCAAGATCCTTAGTTCGGTTCTGCGCAGTCACCTGCTTTAACTCATCTAATCTGCGCTGGGCAAGCTCCAGCTGCACGAACGCGCGATCTTTGCTCGGAGAAAGCGCGAACTCCACCTGTTCCCTAGTTGACTTTACGGAGTACAAAGGGTCTCCTGGCAAGCTGGAAGAAGAAATCTGCAGTGCGAGGCTTACTCCCACCACAAGCATGAGGCCTGCAAACGCAAAAGCCGGTTTCTCAAAGTATCTTGTTGCCAGCACTAACTCTCCCAGTATACGGGAGGCAAGAGACCCCTGCAATATCCTTGGTTCGACCAAGCTATTCACACCTATCTGGCTCATCACCTGGCTTTTAACGGAAAAAACCCAGTCCTGTCTGGGTGTAATGCTCTTCAAAAGGTTTAGCTTCTCTATGGTCTGACGATGTTCCATTGAGAGTGGCTTATATACTCTATGTCGTAAAAACTGCTGTTTTGTTACACTAATCTCTCCTTCAATGCCTCTAGCGCTCTATGGACTCCTACCCTCACATTTGTTTCAGTTTTGCCGGTAATTTGGGCTATCTCGGATATCGAAAGCTCGTCTAAATAGCGCCAGATGACCAGGTTTTGATACTCGTCATTGAGCTCAGCAAGAGCCTTCTGTACCTGTTCCATATCCGAGCTTACGGCTAGCGTATCGGCAAAATGGGAATCTTCCGCTATATCAAGCACATTGCCCTCTAAAGAGACCGTGGAAACCTGCTTTTTCCGATAGTGGTCTGCTATGACGTTCCGGGCAATACCATACAGAAAAGCCCTATCATTGTCAATGCGGGAACTGTTGAGTTGTTTCCAGAAACGCAAGAACACCTCAGAAGACAAATCCTCGGCAAGATCCCTGGAGCTCACCTTCAGGTAGCAGAAGCGGTAGATGCTGGCAACGTGTTCGTCGTATACTTTACTGAACCTTTCTTTCATATTGTCCTAACCCTATTCAATATGTCCTATCTCTGTCCTACTATTCCTAACACTTTTTCCACAGAAACTCCTGTTCCGGCACTGATTCTATAAAATATATCATTCCATTCCCCTTCCCGGATCACAAGGTTGCGCTTGAGCAGATCATCCAGATCCCGCCTCAGGGTGCGCTTGGTAACCTCGGGAAGGAGCTTTTTGAGCTCCCAGACCTGAACTTTTTCTTTGTACCTTAGGATCTCAAGCATCTTCTCCTGCCGGCTGTTAAGCTCCTTGGGATTAGACACAGAAGAGGTCTGCCTGAGCGAAGGTGCCCGCTGAAGCGAAGTTCGGGTCAAAAACCTTCGCACTTTAGCGTATTCTCGCTCCAGAACAACGAAGTTTTTATCGTTAATAACCCGCAGGCGCTTTACGCTCTGAAGAAAGCCCAAAAGCATTTGCAGCTCAGCTGAAGCGCGGATAATCGTTTCGTTCTTTTCTTCGGGATTTTGGTTCCTGGTCAGGAAAATGAGATGTATGAGAAGACGGCTTGCCGATTCCTCAATCTTGGAACGTAGAACAGAGCCCCCGGAAAGAAGCTCGGTTACTCGGTACAACCCGAACGTAAGTCGCATAAAAAAGTCCGAGTCCATAAACTTGAATGTACCAAAACCAAGATACTCGGTCAATTCTTAACTATTGACAAATATGTCTAACCTGTGGTATGGTTGTGTTACAAACGGCTTAGCTCTTTAGACCACAAACCTGGAGACCGAGTGGTGACGGTTTCCAGTCCCAATGCCCCTGCTTGTGCGAGGTGACTCCAATGCGTCTTCCGTGTCGCCGCAAAAGAGTCTTTCCGCACAGCAGGGGCTCTTTTTTTCCCTTGACTTAGTCAAGGACAAAGCTTTTCTTGACAAAATGCCAGTACTTGAGTTATAGAAATGACAGTGGCGGAGTAAGGAGGTCCTTACCCCATGGAGGAACAATCGATAGGGATCGAAGTAAGGCCTGACGAAAGGAAGCGCGTCTGCATCCCTCATCAGTTCAGGGGAATAGCTCCGGGAGACAAACTCGTCGTTTCTATAGACGAAGGACCGTGTCTGGTCCTCACGAAACCTTTCGGAGCGTCTGGGACACGATTTGAGTACACGCTGGTAGTGGATAAGCAGAGGCGTATTGCCATCGGGCAACTCCAAACAGCCATCAAGCTCAAGCGAAGAAGCAAGGCGATCGTAACTTCTGTAGAGGGCCGTCTCCAGATCTGGGCGATGCCCGTATGGCGACGCCATCAAGCTTCAGGTGCTAAGGCGCCTGAGCACTGACATCCGACCCCCCTCGGATGTCCTTTTTTTATTCACCATTCATCATTTGTGCATGTATGCTTTAGCTATTGACAAAATGGCTTTATTCATATATAAAGGGGCTGGTGGCTGGGTGGGAAGGAAGCCCACCTCGCATGAAAATTCGCGTTTCCATCATTCAGGAAAGGATCTTCTGCTATTTGTTCTTCGTAGGGTGCGTTTCCGCTCTGTGGGCCGGGTTCTTGCTCTTCTGGGCACTTGTCTATGCGTACGACAAGAACATCCCAGATCCAGGCCTCATCGCAGAAGCACCCCACTGGCTCCTTTACCCGAGCCCCCTGTCATTCCTGGGCCTTCTCCCGTCAACACGGGAAGCCATCGGGAGATTGATCTCACGGAGACAGGAAACTATTGGGGAATGGATCGACCGGGTCCTTCGATTGAATTGAATTGACTTTCATCGAGGGCCCACCCCTGCTGCGACAAGGCACCCGCCAATGTCGCACCAGGGGGTTCTTTTTTTTCCCAGCGCTTCATCCTTGGCCGAACCAAGGTGTGGATAACTAGGTTCGGCCAAGTTATCCACAAGGGGCTATGTTGCGTCAATCTTTGAAGGGTTGGTAGAATGGAATGGTATGAAGAAAAATTTAATGGTAGTAGGCATTGCGCTAACGCTTATCCTTGCAGGTGGAAGCGTTTTTTTGTGGCAAAGAAGCCAGGCTGATGTACGGGCGGTGAATAAAACACCCCCTATCGGCAATCAAATCGGTAGATTTACGGATATTCTAAATAAATTAACTGTTCAAATCGATAATAAACTTGGAGCAACCGTCGCCACCACAACAAAACCAGAACAGACTCAGGAAGAAATAACCGAAGAACCCCCTACTGCTCAAGAAGATCAGCAGCAACCAGAAATTGCACAGTTGCCGCAAACCAATACGCCAGTAATTCCTCCACAGCCACAACCACAAGAAATTCTATTAGAGACTACTCCTGCCATTGAAGAGATTGCGAAAACAGAGAAGACAAGTAAGGGACAAGAGGAGGAAATTGTTATAGAATCGAAACCTGATCGGCTCGCCTGCGCAATACAAACAAACACATTACCAAAACTTCAAAGTCTCGTGCTGAACGAGATTGCATGGATGGGTACTACAAACTCTGCAACTGATGAGTGGATAGAGCTTAAAAATATTGCACATCAAGAAATCGCGCTCGCAAACTGGCAGCTGCAAGACGAAGACGGCCAGATTCATTTCATTTTTCCCGATATAAAAATCCAGTCTCAAGCATTCTATTTGCTCGAACGCACAGATGACAGTACGCTTCCCGATATCACGGCAGATGCGGTCTATAAAGGCAGCTTGGGTAATACAAACGAAGCTCTCTATCTCTTTGACGCAGAGTGCCTGCTGCAAGACAGCGTAGAGGCAAGTCCCAATTGGCCAGCCGGAGACGCAGAGAAGAAAACTCCTATGGAACGAACACTGGATTTGCAATGGCGAACTGCGCCCTCTTCAAGTCCCCGTGCGGAAAATACCCAATCATTCGGCCCAGGGGTCTTTTTTTCTTCAAGTGTTTCTGCTGGCGGAGGCGGGGGGAGCACATCTAATCCAGTCGTCTATCCAAAAATTCTCATTACAGAACTTCAGGCATCCCCTATTGGAGAACGCTTTATTGAACTCTACAATCCAAACGAAACTTCTGTTGATCTTACCGATTGGTACGTCCAAAGAAGAACTGAAGGCGGATCTCTCGGTTCTTTTGTTTCTTCGCCCAATCTTGTTGGAAAAAGCATATCCGCAAAAAGCCACTTTTTTATCGCGCGGAGCACCTCGTCTTTCTCTAGTCAGGCAGACATCCTTTTAGATCTCACCATAACCGAACACAATACGTTCATTATAAAAAATCCTGCTGGCGAGATTGCAGACAAAGTTGGTGTTGGCCAAAACGCTCCAGAGTTTGAAGGATCCCCAGCTCAGTTTCCGCCGGAAAATCAGGGTTTGGCAAGAGAGTGGAATCTCTCAACGCAATCCTATGCTGACACAGAGAACGATGCCGAGGACTTTCTCGTCGCTTCTCCAACTCCAAAAGCACAAAACGCGCAATCTCCCTCAGAGTCCCCGCCGGAAGAACCGGGGCCCGAACCAGAACCAACTCCATCTCAACTCGTGGTATTCAATGAAATCGCATGGATGGGCACTGGCGTAAGCGCAAACGATGAATGGATTGAACTTTTGAGCACCGTCACCAGTACAACAACCGATATGACTGGATGGAGGATCGTGGCGGAAGACGGCACGCCGAATATTGCGCTAAGCGATACTGTTAGTCCCCAAGGATACTACCTGTTAGAACGCACGGCTGATACTACCGTTTCAGATATTTCAGCGAATAAAATTTACACCGGAGCGCTCAGCAACCAGGGAGAACTGCTGCGTCTTTTTGATGCCCAAAATAATCTTATTGATGTAGTGGATGCTTCCGGCGGTTGGTTCGCGGGGGATAATACGACAAAACAAAGCATGGAACGGATAAACATTTCCGCATCGGGGTCCACTGCGACAAACTGGGCAAACAATAATCTTATGAGCGTGAATGGTAAAGCTGCGGACGACACAACGCAAATCAATGGTACGCCAGGCCAACAGAATAGCGTTTCTAACTAAGCGTCATCGGAACTTCTTGAGCCACTGGCCGGTGTAGCTCTTCTTGCTTTTCATAATATCCTGAGGGGTCCCTTCTGCGACAATCCTTCCCCCGCGATCTCCCCCGTCGGGCCCAAGATCTATGACCCAGTCAGAGCTCAAAATTACATCCAGGTTGTGTTCAATCACCACAACCGTGTTTCCCTTTGCCACCAGCTCCTTGAGCACATGAAGAAGTTTCTTCACGTCGTCAAAGTGCAGCCCCGTGGTGGGCTCGTCTAAGATATATAGCGTTCTGCCGGTGGCGCGCTTCGCAAGTTCGGTAGCAAGCTTTACCCGCTGAGCCTCTCCTCCAGAAAGAGAAGGGGCAGGCTGGCCAACTTCAATATATCCTAGTCCTACGTCGTTGAGCGTCTTGAGTTTCTGGGTAAGCACCGGGATGTTCTTGAAGAATTCGAGCGCTTCTTCTACGGTGAGGCGCAGGGCATCAGAAATATTCTTTCCCTTGTACTCAATCTCCAACACCTCCCTGTTGTATCGCTTGCCCTGGCATTCTTCGCATTCAACATAGACGTCGGGCAGAAAATACATTTCAATCTTCTTTAATCCTTGGCCTTCGCACGATTCGCACCTTCCTCCTTTTACGTTGAATGAGAAACGGCCCGCTTCGTATCCCCTGATCTTGGATTCTTTGGTTTTGGCGAACAGGTCGCGAATGGTGTTGAAGGCTCCGGTATAGGTTGCGGGGTTGGAACGCGGAGTTCTGCCTATTGGCGACTGGTCAATAAGCACCACTTTGTTGAGAAGCTTTGTGCCCTCTATCTTGTCATGGGCTCCGGGATCCTCTTTTGCGCGGTAGAACTTCTTGAGCAAAGATTTTGCGAGAATATCGTTTACGAGCGTGCTCTTCCCAGACCCCGATACTCCGGTCACGCATACGAACCTCTCAAGCGGGATGCGAACATCAACATTTTTTAGGTTGTGCTCTTTTGCTCCTTTGATAACCAGAAATTGAGGTTTCTTGTTCTTGAAATCTGCAGAGAGAATATATACCCTCTTCTTTCCCACAAGATATTCTCCGGTAAGGGTTTTTGCCCTGAGAAGCTGGGAGGACGTGCCTGCGAATATAATTTTGCCCCCGTGTTTTCCAGCTCCAGGTCCTACGTCTATAACCCAGTCAGCAGCCTTAATGGTTTGGGAATCGTGTTCCACCACCAGCACGCTATTTCCTATATCTCTTAGCTGTTTGAGTGTTGTGATGAGCCGGGCTTGGTCTCGCGCATGCAAGCCAATTGAGGGCTCATCTAAGATGTAGAGCACCCCGGTGAGTTTTGAGCCGATCTGCGTTGCCAGCCGGATGCGCTGTTCCTCTCCTCCGGAAAGCGTGCCCGCCTTTCTGGAAAGGGTGAGATATTCCAGGCCAACGTCCACGAGGAACTGCAAGCGGTTCTTGATTTCCTTCACGATAGGGAGCGCGATCGATTTCTCCTGGCTGGATAGTTGAGAAGAAAGAACGCTTGAAAACGCGCTCGCTTTCTCAATACTAAACTGCACCACGTCATCTATAGATTTCCCAGCTACGTGAACGCTCAGAACTTCCGGCTTTAAGCGTTTCCCCTTGCAGGTCTCGCAGACACGCTCCACCATGTACTGCTCAATCTCTTCTCTCGCGTAATCAGAATCGGTCTCGTGATACCTGCGCTGAAGCCAGGGGATGACGCCTTCAAATTCATCGTCTCCCTGAAATACAAGATCTATGACTTTTTTGGGCAGATCTTTTACCGGAGCTGTAAGAGAAAACTTTTCTTGCTTGGCCAATTCCTCCAGCTTCCACCAGAAGAATCCCTGCCTTCCGATTTTATGAGAAGCATGCGCCCAGGGAAAAATAGCCCCCTCTGCAACAGAAAGGCGCGGATTGGGAATGACGAGGCTGGGATCAACCTCTAGCTTTTCTCCCAGGCCCTGGCAGGAAGGACAGGCGCCGTATGGGCTGTTGAAAGAGAACATGCGAGGCTCTATTTCGGGAAGATTGATGCCGCAGGATTCGCAGGCGAATCGCTCCGAGAACACCATATCTGCCATTCCCTGCCCGCCCGCAACGCTTCGCGTAGCGAGGCGGGCGGGCTGAGCCACCACAACAACTCCTTTTCCGAGACGCAGAGCGGTTTCAACCGAATCTGCCAGACGCGACCGGTCCAAATCCTTATCAATGACTAAACGATCCACCACTACGTCAATGGCGTGCTTCTTTTTCCGGTCAAGCTTTTTCTCCAGCGCCTCTTCAATGCGCCATACAATGCCGTCTATGCGAACCCTCACGAACCCGCCGCGCTGGATTTCTTCCAGCACCCCCCGGTGTTCGCCTTTCCGATCCCGCACTATAGGACCCAAGATCATGATTTCTTTTCCGGGCTGCAGACGGCTGAGATGCTCTGCGATCTGGCTAGGGCTTTGGCGCAGCACCCGCTTTCCGCACCTGGGACAATGCGGAACTCCGATTCTTGCAAACAGCAATCTGAGATAGTCGTAGATTTCGGTGATGGTGCCGACAGTAGAACGCGGATTGTGGCTGCTTTTTCTCTGGTCAATGGCGATGGCAGGGCTGATGCCGTCTATACGATCCACATCGGGCTTATCCATGACGCCCAAGAACTGGCGCGCGTATGCGGACAATGACTCAACATACCTGCGCTGGCCTTCTGCATAGAGCGTGTCAAACGCGAGCGAACTTTTTCCAGAACCCGAAAGTCCGGTAATCACCACGAGCTTGCGTTTGGGAATGTCCACGTCAACATTTTTGAGATTGTGGACACGCGCCCCGCGGATTTGAATAAGATCTTTTGACATACAGGTTCATAGTATATACCAATGTCAAAACAAAGAAAAGGGCGGGCAACCCTTGTTATTGAAAGAAATTGTATGTATGGTATACTGTATCTGCAGAACAACGAAACAGCACATTGAGTTGAGGAGGAGAACATATGTGGCAACGGTTCTCTGCTCTAGACAAATTGTTCTTCGGGGTCCTCGTTATTGGTGTCTTAATAACGGCAGGACTCAAGATTCCCCTTCCATGAATCTAGAACCCTTTCTTGCTCGCGCAGGAAAAGGGTTCTTTTTTACAACTTGATTCTTTGACTTAGTTAAGGATAAGGTGGGGGCAGATATATGAACCATCCCTCACTGCGTTCGGGAGAACCATATAGTTCTCGCTAACGCTCAAACTATGAAGTTTAAATATACAAAGAAAACTGGAATTGGGAAGATTCCGCGAGAAGCCGGGGTTTATTCATTTTGGAGCAAAATAGGCCTGCTCTATATAGGAAAGGCGGCGAACCTGCGCAGCAGGATAAAAAACCACTTCAAAGTACCCTCCTACAGAGATAACCTGTTCATGGACCAGGTACAGAAAATAGGGTACCTGGAAACCGGCTCTGAAATTGAAGCCCTTCTACTGGAGTCCCGGCTCATCAAACACCACCAGCCCAAGTACAACGTCATGTGGCGGGACGACAAGAATTATTTCTATGTCGCCATTACCAAAGAGGATCTGCCAAAGGTTTTTCTTACCCACCAACCAAGAAAGGCGCTTGCCTCCGCTTCGTCCGCCAAACCTGCCTGGCCGGCAGGCAGGCCCACGGCCTTACCCGAACTTCGCTTCGGCAAGCGCCTTCATGTGAATTACATTGGCCCGTTTACCGAGGGCAAGCCGATTAAGCTGGTCTTAAGAAGCTTACGAGAGATCTTTCCTTACTATACGTCCAGAAACCATTCGAAAACTCTGTGCCAATATTGCCATCTGGGCCTGTGCCCCGGCCCCGCTCCCGATACAAAGCAGTATCGCAAAAACATTCGCAATCTTGTTGCCGTATTGCAAGGCAAAGAAACTTCGGTCTTAAATAATCTAAAAAAAGAAATGCACTTGGCTTCACAGCGCGAACAGTACGAAAAAGCGGCCAATCTGCGAAATCAAGTCCAGGCGCTGGAAGCCGTATTTTCGCACTCTTTTCTCTTTTCTCGAGCACCGCACGAAAAACAAGGGAGGAATTATGCATCTCTGGAACCAGAGCTGCGAGCTATTCTTGGCAGCACAAAAAAAATCGCGCGTATGGAAGCATACGACATCTCCAACATACAGGGGAAAGAAACAACGGGATCCATGGTCGTATTCGTGAAGGGCCGCCCCGACAAGAATGAATACCGGAAATTCAAGATTCGCCTTGACGGCAAGCCGAATGACTTTGCCATGATGGAGGAACTCGTCTTTCGCCGTCTTGCGCATGCGGAATGGCCCGCCCCAGATTTCATGCTCATTGACGGGGGCAAGGGCCAACTCACTGCTGCACTGAATGCGGCAAAATCCCTGCCTCGCCGGCAGGCAGGCGAAATTCAAAATCCAAAATTCAAAATCGGGGCTCTTGCCAAGCGCAACAACGAGCTATTTCTTCCAGGAAAGAAGAGCCCCCTACTTTTATCTGACATGTCTTTTGGGTTGCGGAACATACTCTTGCATATCAGAGACGAGGCGCACCGCTTTGCCATCTCCTATCATCGGAAGCTCCATAGAAAAAGCTCTCTGGGCTAGCCATGAGCGAAGTCGAAGGGTTGACGCAGGAAAAAATAGAGGGTATTATGGACGCATGCTCCAACGAGCAATATTGCAGACCGCAGGGGCCTTTGCAGGACTATGGTTGGCCTCGCGCTTCCTGGAAAACGTCTCGTTTACCGGGTCTGTCCTCGTCCTTGGGCAGGCGGCCCTCGTACTCGGAGTGGCAAACGCCTTTCTTAAGCCCATTTTGAACCTTTTGACATTACCCGTACGCATACTCACGCTGGGACTTTCCAGTCTCTTGATTAACGTGGCGTTCGTGTGGCTATTGGATATTATATTCCCCGAACTCATCATCGGCAGTATTATTGCGCTCTTAGAAACAACGGTTGTCGTGTGGATATTTTCCACCATTCTGTCTGTAGCGAAAAAATGAATATCGATAATCTTCTTACCATAGCTGAAGTTCTGATCGCCGCGTGCGCCATCGTATTGATTTTGCTTCAGCAGCGGGGCACTGCTCTGGGATCTGCCTTTGGCGGCGGAGAAGGAACTTCGTACGCCACACGAAGAGGCGTTCAGAAATATCTTTTGTGGGGCACCATCGTTTGTCTTGCATTGTTCGTCGGACTCGCGCTCGTGAGCGTCGCGATCTGATATTAACGTTCCCTTCATGCAACTTCCCTCGCTTATTCATTGGAAAGAATTCCCACGGATTCTCTCCAGAAAAGAAAAATTGGTTTTCGTATTGCTGGCGGCGATATTTCTGATCTCGTCATTCACCCTCTGGCGTATGTTTCTCGACAGGTTCACAGAGGTGGTTCCGGCTTCGGGAGGAACGATCGTGGAGGGCGTGGTGGGATTCCCCAGGTTTATCAACCCTCTCTATGCGGATACCAGGGACGCCGACCGCGACCTTACAGAGCTCGTGTTTTCCGGCCTCTTCACGTACGACTCGACGGGAAGGTTCATTCCCGACCTTGCCCAGAACTATCAGGTGCTTGAGGACGGAAAAACCGTTGAGATACAGCTGAAAGAAGACGCGTTCTGGCATGACGGAAAACCTTTTAGGGCAGACGACGTCATGTTCACGGTGCGGACCCTTCAGAATCCTAGCGTCAAGAGCCCGGTGCGGGCGAACTGGGCAGGTGTCCAGGTGGAAAAGATTTCTGACCTGAGGGTGCGATTTACGCTCAGAGAACCGTATGCCGCCTTTATGGAAAAGCTCACTCTAAAAATCATCCCCGCGCACATCTGGCAAGAGGTTCCAGTGGAACAGATCGCCCTTTCCCCGCTCAACCTTAAGCCAATCGGCACGGGACCTTACCGCGTGGAGAAAACAATCCAGGATAGGTCTGGGCTGGTGGAAGAAATACGCCTTAAGGCATTTTCCAAGTACATCAACAAGCAGCCATTCATCTCTTCTCTAACGTTTAAGTTCTTTGAGAACGAGGAGAAGATGCTCTCAGCTGCCCGGAGCGGCCAGATTGAAAGCTTCCCTGTGTCGTCCCCCAATGCGGCAAAATATGCGGGACTTGGAGAACGCGTGGAGCAATTCTCCCTGCCCCGTGCCTTCAGCATATTCTTCAATCTCGCCTCCCCGGAGCAAACATTCCAGGCGCGAGGCGTGAGGCAGGCGCTTGCGCTTGCCATAGACCGAGAAAAGCTCGCGCAAACCCTTGCCCCAGACGCCAAGGCAGCATTTTCTCCACTGCTTCCCGAGTTCTTTGGATTTGATTCTCCTGCTCTTGCGGCGCCCGACAAAACAGGAGCTCTCGCCCTTCTCAAGCAAGCTGGGTTCCGAGAACTTGACGGAAAGCTCACCAAGCCGGAAAAAGAAAGAGGCACATTCCGCTCTGATCTCAAGCGAGGAAGCCAGAACCAGGAGGTGAAACTTTTACAGCAATGCCTTGCCGATCAGCCTGGAATCTATCCTTTGGGGACGGTAAACGGCGTGTTCGGACCCTCTACGCAACAGGCGGTCATCCGATTCCAAGAAACGTACGCTCAGGAAATCTTGGCTCCCTCGGGCCTTACCAAAGGAAACGGACAGGTGAAAGCCGGGACGCGCGCAAAGCTCAACGAAATCTGCTTTCCTCAAACCGGAGACGATTCATTCAGCATTACTCTTACCACGGTAGCCCAGCCGACCCTTCAGAAAGTGGCAGAATTCGTACAGGGGGAATGGCAGCAGCTCGGCATACAGGTCTACATCAACGCGGTGTCTCCAGAAGACATGGCAATGAACATCATCAAGCCGAGGAACTACGAGGCGCTCTTGTTCGGAGAAGCCCTGGGCATCGTACCAGATCCCCTGCCCTTCTGGCATTCTTCTCAGGTCGTAGATCCCGGCCTAAACATAGCCGGCTACGAAAACAAGCAGGCAGACGCCTTGCTGGAAAAGATCAGGAAGGAAACGGACACGACAAAGCGCAATGCGTTCATGAAACAGCTCCAGGACATATTGCTCGCGGACATGCCCGCCGTGGCCTTGTATGACTTGAGCTACTCATACGTGGTGCCCGACCGCCTCAAAGGCATTGAGGGGTACAAGATAGCGGATCCTTCCCAACGCTTTGCGAATGTGGGAGAGTGGTATATAAAGACAGGGAGAAAATGGAAATTCTTTTAATTAATCATCAAACTTTGGGCGAGTGGCGAAACTGGCAGACGCGCTAGCTTCAGGAGCTAGTGACCGCAAGGTCGTGGAGGTTCAAATCCTCTCTCGCCCACCACTGCATCATACAACTATGATCACAACAAAATCTCAGCAGCAGCTGCGCATCATCCCTCTTGGGGGGCTGGGCGAAGTCGGTCGCAACATGATGCTCATTGAATGGCAGGAGGAAATCCTGATTATTGACATGGGCTTCCGCATGCCAGAAGAAGACATGCCGGGCATTGACTATATCATTCCCAACATCTCATACCTCAAGGGAAAAGAGAAGAAGATCCTGGGACTGCTGGTCACGCACGGCCACTACGATCACATGGGAGCCATTCCGTATTTCATCGGAAAACTCGGCAACCCCCCGATTTACGCGGGAGGCATGGCCAAGGCCATTATCCTCAGACGCCAGGAAGACTTCCCAAACCAGCCCAAGCTCCACATCATTGACGTGAAAGACGGGAGCAGATTCTCCATAGGAAGCTTTTCCGTGGAAGCGTTCCGTCAGAACCATAACATCACAGACAACTACGGATACGTCATTACTACTCCGATTGGAAATATCGTGCATACATCTGATTTTAAGTTCGACTCAAGCCCGGTGAACGATCCTCCGAGCGATTTTGAAAAACTGCGAGATATCGGAGACCGGAAAATATTGCTTTTGATGTCCGATTCTACGAACGCGGAAGAACCCAACCACTCTCTTTCAGAAAAGAAAATCATGGAAAACTTAGATGAACTTATAAAGAATGCAAAGGGCCGCATCATTACGGCAACCTTTGCCTCTTTACTGAACCGAATTCAGCAAATCATCACGCTCTCTGAACAATACGGAAGAAAGGTGAGCCCCGAAGGATTCTCTATGAAAACAAACATTGAGATATCAAAACAGCTTGGCTATCTGAAAGCCCGCAAGGGAACCATCCTCTCCACAAGAGAAGTGCTGAAATATCCCGATTCCAAAATCACCATTTTAGCCACCGGGGCTCAGGGAGAAGAACGCGCGGTGCTTATGCGCATCGTGAACCGAGAACATCCCCTTCTGAAAATCCAGAGGGGAGATACGGTTATCTTTTCTTCTTCTGTCATTCCGGGCAATGAACGCACCGTGCAGTATGTAAAAGACAACTTGTACCGCCAGGGAGCTAACGTATTCAACTACAAAATGCTTGACATTCATGCTTCCGGCCACGCCAATCAAGACGAATTAAAAGAAATGATAGAGCTCATGCGGCCTAAATTCCTCTTGCCCGTGCACGGACAGTTTTCCATGCTGGTAAACCACGCCAAACTTGCCGCCTCGTCCGGCATTCCGGAAAAAAACATAGTGGTCATGGAGAATGGACAAATCCTCAATGTTTCCAAAACCGGAATTTCCGTAGAAAAGAAAACGGTACCTGCCAACTACATCATGGTGGATGGCCTCGGGGTCGGAGACGTGGGAGAGGTGGTGCTCCGCGACCGCCAGAGCCTGGCGAAAGACGGCATGTTCGTTCTCATCGTGGTCGTGGACCGGCAGACAGGACGCGTCAAAGGCTCTCCCGACATCATTTCTCGCGGCTTCATCTATCTGCGGGAATCCGGAGATCTTCTGCACCAGGTGCGCAGGCGAGTCGTTGAGATCGTGAACCAGTCCGCAGGGAGCGGAGGAGCCATAAACTGGATATATGTGCGGGACAACGTGAAAAATAAGGTGGGAGAATTTCTCTTTACCAAGACCCAGCGAAGACCCATGGTATTGCCCGTTATAATCGAAGTATAGCTGTATGAGAATCGTAAGCGGCATTCAGCCAACAGGAAAATATCATATTGGAAACTATTTGGGAGCGATCAGGCATTGGATCAAACTCCAAGAAGAACATGAGTGCTTCTTTTTCGTTGCCGACCTGCACGCGATCACCCTTCCTCAAGATCCGGAAGAACTCAAAAAAGCCACGCTTCAAAAAATCATTGAGCTCGTGGCGTTGGGACTCAGTACCGAACGCTGCTGCCTGTTCGTGCAGTCGCACATCCAGGAAGCCCCCGAGCTTGCCTGGATATTCAGCACCATCACTCCCATAGGGGAACTGGAGCGCATGACCCAGTACAAAGACAAGAAGAACAAGACAAAAGATTCTGCCAACGCGGGGCTCTTTCTCTACCCGACTCTCATGGCTGCAGACATTCTTTTGTACAAGGCAGAGGGAGTCCCTGTAGGACAAGATCAGCTCCAGCACCTTGAGCTCACGCGGGAAACCGCAAGAAGGTTCAACAAGCGCTTCGGAGAGACGTTCCTCATTCCAAAAGCAATGGTTCCCGAGTTGGGGGCAAAAATCCTTTCGCTCACGGACCCGAAGAGGAAAATGTCCAAGTCAGACCCTCTGGATTCCCAGATCCTGCTTTTGGATGAGCCCGACGCCATCCGCAAAAAGATATTCCGGGCGGTTACCGACCGCGGCACCGTGGTTTCGTACGATCCCGCTAAAAAACCCGGAATATCAAACCTTCTCACCGTCTACTCGCTCTTTGCCGAAATATCCGTCAAAGAGGTGGAGCGAAAATTCGCAAAGAAGGGATACGCCGTCTTCAAGAAAGCCCTCGCTGATCTCCTGGTACGCAAGCTAGAACCCTTCAGAAGAAAATACGCAGAGCTCGCCTCTCGCGACGTCTATGTCCAAGAAATCATCAAACAAGGCGCAAAACGCGCCAGCTCCGTGGCGCAAGACACCATGGAAGAGGTGCGGGGCAAGGTGGGATTCTTGCAGGTTTAGCTCACACCCAGCCGAGTTTGCCGGTCAAGGTCACGACTTCGAAGCGGTTGAGCTTGTCCTGGATCTGGGGGAATTTTTCCAGCTCATCGGCAAGGATATTCTTTACTTTGAGCACCTCTTCTTTTGAAGCCCCCTCTACTCGCACGGTGAGATAGGGCGAGGTGTTGGATGCCCGGACAATGCCCCACGCCTTTTCCGTTACCTGAATTCGCACTCCATCAATGAGCACGGCTGGATACTGCTTCTTTAAGTCTTCTGTAATCTGCTGCACGACTTCAAACTTGTCCTCGTCTTTGCATGGCAGCTTTATCTCGGGCGTCCTCACCCGCTGCGGAATATCCTTAAACATTGAGGAGAATGGGCCCGTCTGACGAGAAAAGAGCTCAAGCATCTTGCCTGCTGCGAATACTCCGTCATCAATCTTGAAGTAGTCCTCCACGAAGAAAAAGTGGCCCGACGCCTCTCCGCCAAAGATAACATCTGGATCCTTGCGCAGGGTCTCCTTGATGGGAGCGTGTCCTGTCCTGTGCATCATGGGTATTCCCCCGTAGTGAGGGATGAGCTCTTCTAAAAGCTGGGAGCACTTGGTGTCATACAATATCTTCTTTCCCGGGTGCCTTGAAAGCGCGTCTTTCGCAAAGAGCAAAAGCGGCAGGTCGGCTGAGATAAACTTGCCTTGTTCGTCCACGAAGCCCATCCGATCCCCGTCTGCATCAAAGGCGATGCCGAGGTCAGCCTTCTCTTCCACAACCTTCTTTCCAAGGGCTACCATGTTCTGCGGCCCTTCCGGGTCAGGATCATGATTCGGAAAGGTAGCGTCTGGCTCGGCATACATTGAGATAACCTCGCATCCGAGCTTCTCAAAGAGGCCTGGGACAAAGATGCCGGCGCTTCCGTTGCCAGTATCTATAACAATGCGAAGCTTCCGGGAAAGCCTGATGTGCTCTAAAAAGTACTTCTCGTATACAGGGAACATCTCTGTTGTCTCAAGCTGCCCCATGGGCTGGCTTTCGTAGTCCTCTTGCTCAATCATCTTTCTCATCTCCTGCAACTCCTCGCCGAAAAGCGGCCAGACGCCCTTCTTCATGAATTTAAAGCCATTGTAAAAATAGACGTTGTGGCTGCCCGTAACGTTCACGCCCCCGTCAAACCCCAGGAACGCGGTTGCAAAGTAGATGATAGGGGTAAGGGCAATCCCGGCATCAACAATGTCGCATCCGGTGGAGCGTATGCCAGAAACAAACATATCCTTGAGCTCCTTTCCAGAAGGCCTCACCTCATACCCGACCACCACCCTCTTCCCCTCGGCTCTCCGGATCATCGTGCCGTACGCTTTTCCTATCTCAAGGACTGCATCCTGGGTGAGCGTAATGCCGGGAAATGGACCGTACCATTTTTCGTACTTGGCGATTTCCTCTTTTGAGAATGAGATGCCTGCTATCCCCCGAATATCGTATTCCCGAAATATTGATGAGGCCAGTTGCATACTTCACTATTATATACTAAGATATCCTCATGCCAAATTACGAATGGACACTTCTTCTGGATCCCGTACTTGAAGAAAAGCAGGCCAGGCAACAGGTTGCCTCGGCAGCCTCTCTTGTGCAGGAAGGCGGAGGCATAGTGCAGTCGCAAGAAGTATTAGGAAAGCGCCCCCTGCCAAGCACCATACGGAAACACAGGGAAGTCAATCTTGCCCGTATTGAGGCAACGATTGCCCAGGATCGCGTAGAAGCCGTGGCAAAGAAGCTTGACGAAATACCCGCAATCCTCCGCATCATGCTGACCATAAAAAGGCGCCGCGCGCCCATGCCCCCACGAAGACAGCTGCACCGGAGCGTGTTGAAAACGCCCGTGCAAGCCAAGGAAAAAATGGATGTCCGGGAGATTGACAAGAAGATTGAAGAACTCCTCCAAGAACCTCAAATATGAATCTCAACAAAATATTTCTTATCGGAAACTTAACCGCGGATCCAGAATTGCGAACTACGACTTCCGGACAAAAAGTCTGCACGATGCGCATGGCCACGAACCGAACGTGGAAAAATCAGGCCGGCCAGAAGCAAGAGAAAGCGGAGTTTCACAGCGTCATCTTGTGGGGAAGGCTTGCTGAAATAGCCAGCCAGTACCTCAAAAAGGGAAATATGGCGTACGTGGAAGGACGCATTGAGACGCGAAGCTGGGACGACCAGCAAAGCGGCCAGAAAAAATACCGCACCGAGATCATAGCAGAGCGCCTTCAGCTCGGCCCCAAAGGGCAACACTCACACGAAGGAGAGGACCTTCGCGCCTCCCCTCCCAAGGAAACTCCTGCAGCCGAGGAAATCCCCATCATTGAAGAAGACGAAGATATCGACGTAAAAGACATACCCTTCTAACTACTATGGATTGCTCACTCTGCAAGAAAAACATCCAGGACGTGGATTTTAAGGACACAATCGCGCTCAAGCGCTTTATTTCCGGTCTTGGAAAAATCCGAGGGCGGAAGCGAACCGGCCTGTGTGCATCCCACCAGCGCCAGGTGGGACGCGCAATCAAAAGAGCGAGGCATCTCGGCCTGCTCTCTGCCACATCCAAATAACCCCTCTATTCACATCCTTGGTTCGGCCAAGTTATCCACACCTTGGCCGAACCAAGGATTTCCAAGGATTTTTGCCAAGGATTTTTGGTTAGAGACCCAAGAAGTTGCGCAAGAACAAAGCCGGAATCACCGTGACGCTTCCTGAAGAACTGATCGCGGCAATGCCTGCCACGCGGCCTTCCACCGTGAAGACCGCGGCTCCAGTCGAAGCCGCCGTCTCTGTTATCGTGCTCTGAATCAGATCTCCCGCGACAGAACGCACCACTCCTTCATTCACGATTATTCCTGCGGTACTTTGCGCTATCAACACAAGTTTCATCCCGGGATTTAACTCTCCTTCATTAACGAACCCGGCCGTGGGCAGATTGTTCTTTTCCACCTTCAGGAGAACAAGATTGCTTGCCGCATCACGCTTCAACACCTGAGCGGGAATGGTCTCCTGGTTTTGATCAAGCGACACCGAAACTCCAAAACCAGGGGGCGTCAATGAAGCCCGGGTCAAGATCAAGCCGTCTGAAGTTACGATAAGCCCGGAACCCTTTCTCCCAGCTCCGCTCTGCACCAATACCACGGTCTTGCCAGACTTTTCTACGGTCTTCTCTAGGGCTGCTGGCTCCTCAACAGAAATCTGAGAAACAGGCTGTACAAGAACCGTGCGCGCGTTCCAGTCCTGGATGAACTTCAAGTCCTGGAATGCGGGCGAAGACGCGAGATATGGCAACAGGAACGCCTGCGCCCAAATTCCTCCCGCAGCCCCCAGAACAAACATAGAGACAATCAAAAAGATGCGTTGTATCATGCAATTCACGCAACAACAGCCCGAGTTGTCTTTTTCTTTTGAGGAGAAACGATATGGCCCAATCCCTGGAATACGATCTCTCCGTCCTTCTCGTCCAGAATTACCCGTACTCCGGCGGGAATCTCTCCTGCGACGATTTTCAAAGACAAGGGGTCTAGCACGAGCCGCTGGATCACTCGGCGCAGGGGCCGGGCGCCAAGATTCGGGTCAAAGCCCTTTTGAGCGAGCAGGGTTTTTGCTTTTTCGGTCGCCTCCAGCTCAATATTCTGGGCAGCTAAGCGCTCCGCAACCTTCGCAAGCTCAAGCTCCACGATGCGCGTGATTTCTCCTTTTGCCAGGTAGTTAAAGATGATAATTTCGTCAATACGGTTCAAGAACTCCGGACGAAACTCCTCTTTCAGGGCAGCCATCACCTTTTCTCGCACATTTGATTTTGCTTCCTCGCCCTGCTCTCCCAGGAAACCCAACGGAGCCATGAGCGCTATGTGCGAAGAGCCGACGTTGGACGTCATGATGATGATGGCGTTCTTGAACGAAGCCACCCTTCCCTTGGCGTCGGTAAGCCGGCCGTCTTCCAGGATCTGCAGAAGAATGTTGAATACTTCGGGATGCGCCTTTTCCACCTCGTCCAACAGGATGACGCTGTACGGACGCCGGCGGATCTTCTCGGTCAGCTGGCCCCCTTCTTCATATCCGACATATCCCGGAGGAGAGCCGATCATGCGAGAAACGGCATGGCGCTCCATATACTCTGACATGTCCAAGCGGATCATGGCATTCTCGTCATTAAACAGAAACTCGGCCAGGGCTTTTGCGGTTTCCGTCTTGCCGACTCCAGTGGGACCAAGAAAGAGAAACGAGCCCAAGGGCCTGTTCTCCTCAGAAAGACCCGCTCTGCTCCTTCTGATGGCAGCAGATATGGCTCCCAGCGCCTCGTCCTGCCCCACCACGCGGCGACGCAGTGCGTCTTCAATCTTCTCTAACTTCTTTGCCTCTTCTTCCAGGAGACGCATGACGGGGATTCCCGTCCACCTTGCTACCACTTTTGCCATGTCTTCTTCCGTCACCTCTTCTTTGACAATCGGACGGTTCTTTTGGAATCTCAGAAGCCGACGCTCTTCTGACCGAAGCCTCTTGAGAAGGTCTGGGATGAGGGAATATTTCACTTCGGCTACCTTTTGCAGATTGCCTGCCGTCTGCTCTCGCTCAGCTTCAAACCGAAGCTGATCCAATTTCGCTTTTAATTCTTTGATGCTGTTCACCACTTCCTTTTCCGTAGACCACTTTGCTTCAATTCCCTTTGCCTTCTCTCTCAGATCGGCTAACTGCCGGATGATGCCTTTTGTTTTGTTTGTCTTCCCTTTTTCTGAGGCGAGCGCCTCTTGCTCAATTTCAAGCTTTTGAATTTCGCGCTTGAGCTGATCCAACTCAACCGGCTCTGACTCCATGTCCAGCCGCAGGGCTGACATGGCTTCGTCCATGAGATCAATCGCTTTGTCGGGCAGGAAGCGATCTGCAATATACCTGGCGGCAAGGTTTGCCGCTGCCACCAAGGCGGCATCCCTCACCTTAACGCCGTGGTGCAGCTCATATTTTTCTTTGATGCCCCGCAGAATGGACACGGCGTCTTCAATAGAAGGTTCTGCCACGTAGATGGGCTGGAAGCGGCGCTCTAAGGCCGCGTCTCGCTCAATGTACTTCTGGTATTCCTTAAGCGTGGTGGCTCCAATAGCCCTGAGATCTCCCCGCGCCAACGCGGGCTTGAGAAGGTTGGAAGCGTCAATCGCGCCTTCAGCAGCTCCCGCTCCCACGAGTGTATGCAGCTCATCAATAAACAGCAGGTACTTGCCGGCAGCCCGATCCAGCTCCTTGAGCAGGGCCTTGATGCGATCTTCAAACTCTCCGCGGTACTTGGTGCCAGCGATCAACGATCCCAAATCAAGCGCAATAATCTCTTTGTCTTTCAGGGATTCGGGCACTTCTCCCTTCATGATTTTTTGAGCTAAGCCTTCTGCAACCGCGGTCTTCCCAACGCCAGCCTCCCCGATGAGAACGGGGTTGTTTTTCGTGCGCCGGGAAAGCACCTGCATGAGCCTCCTGATTTCCTGCTCCCTGCCGATTACCGGGTCAAGCTTGCCGAGCTCGGCCAAGCGCGTCAGATTTTTCGTATATCGTTCAATGACCTGGTACTTGGATTCCGGAGTGGGATCCGTAATCCGAACTCCTCCCCGGATCTCTGCCAATACTTTGAGCACGGTGTCGTAATCAAGCTTGCCGACTTCCAGCATGGCGGCATCCTTTCCCCCCTGCACAATGTGCGTACGCTCCAGCACTTCCTTGGCCTGGGTTTGGGCATCAACCAGAGCAAGCAACAGATGTTCTACCGAAACGTATTCATCGCCCATCTTCCCGGCTTCTGTCCTGGCTCTCTCCAGCACGCGCGCCAAGTCTTGCGTCAGATAGAACTGGCCGAATACGGCAGGGCTGGTGCTTTTCGGAAGGCGTTCTAACGCGTTCGCCGTCTTTTTCTTCAAGTCTTCCACGTCTGCCCCAATCTTGGCCAAGACGGTCTGCACCACCGATCCCTCCTGCGAAAGCAACGCCAAAAGCAGATGGAGTGCATCCACCTGTTGCTGGCCTTTTTCCTGGGCCATCTGCTGGGCCTGCATGATGGCCTCTTGCGCCTTGTTTGTAAAGTTTCCGCCAGTCATGATTCTTTTATATCATAAAACCCTTAATAATCAAGCCTACTGCGTGCGGGAACCGAGCTCCACGTTTATAGTTTTTTCTTGAGAACCAGAGAATATGGTAAGGGTTACGAAATCTCCCGGATCGTATTTCTGGATGATAGTGCCCAACGAGTTGTCCTGCGTAATCCGCTCTCCGTTCAGTCGCAAAATGACATCTCCTGCCCTGAGTCCTGCCTTGGCTGCGGGAGATCCGGGTTCAATCGCAGCCTCTCCGCTCTCACCCCTCACCACGAGGGCGCCGTAGTCCACCGTCAGATTCCGGTCTTTCTGCACGGCCGATGTGACCCCAACATATCTGACGCCCAAAAATGCATAGGTGATTTCGCCTCCTTTGCGCACCTGATCAATAGAACGCCTCACCTTGTTTATGGGAATCGCAAATCCGATGCTCTGAGCTCCCGAAACAGTCGCGGTGTCCATGCCGATCACTTGGCCCGCAAGATTGAGAAGCGGCCCTCCGGAGTTTCCCTGGTTGATTGCGGCATCCGTCTGAATGACATCTTCAATTGTTTCTACGAAAGTTCCTCCGGTCGCTGTGATGGTGCGGCCGAGCCCGGACACCACGCCCGTAGACACCGTGTTGCGGAACTCTCCAAGCGCGTTGCCAATAGCAATGACCGTCTGGCCTATTTGCAGGGCGTCAGAGTCCCCGAGATTCGCCACCGGGAAACCTCCGTTGGGATTTTCTATCTTCAGAATGGCAAGATCCTGTACGGGGTCCCGCGCGAGCACCTTGGCAGGATATGACTTGCCGTCGTTCGTAAAGACGGTGTATTCTGCTTTCTCGTCAAGCACCACATGCTTATTCGTCACCACTAGGCCGTCGGCCGCAACGATGAATCCGGATCCCCCGCCCACCTCTTTCTTTTCCGTGCCGCGTTGCCGGTACTGGGGGACTTCAACCTTGAAGGGCGATCCTTCTCCGAACGGATTGACAAAGTATTGTTCCACAATGGGAACATCCTTTGTGATTACGATAGACACCACGGCTGGAGAAACGCTCTCCACGGCTCCGATGATCTTTTCTTCCTGGGTCGTCTGGGGGACATACGAGGTTTCAAACCCCGGAGAAAACGTGCTCTGAAGATCTATTAATTCGCGCGAGAATAGTCCGCCTCCTTTGGCGTAGTACGACCCTGCCAATCCTCCAAAGAATCCTGCCACGACAGCTCCCACGAATATGCCTGCCACGAACAAAGCCGCCTTCTCTTGAAAGAAGGAAGGCATTTTTATATGAAGCCGCGGCATCCGGAACTTGCCCCGTATAAATGCAAGCATTCTTCGGGGCTTGCGCGGCAGCTGCGGAAACGAAGGAAGATCGTAAAGGCTCATAGAGTACCGCTATTATACGACCCGCTTGCGGAGCTGGTCAACTAAAGGAGGGAGCGTCTTTAAGACCCGCACGATATCCTCTTTTGTTGTGCGCCTACCAAGGGTGATGCGCAACGAGCCCAGGGCTTCTTTGGGAGACATGCCGAGCGCCAACAATACGTGTGAGGGCTCCTGAGAACGCTCAGAACACGCGGATCCCGTAGAAACCGCAACGCCCTTCTGGTCAAGCAGCATGACTAAATCCCTCCCCTCTATTCTGGCAAACGTGAAGTGCGCGTTATTTGGAAGGCGCCTTGCCATGGAACCCGTGCAGGCGCTCTCTGGAATCTGCTTTAACACGCTCTTGATGAGTTGATCCCGCATGTGGCGGATGCGCACTGCTTCCACCTGAACCTTGGGGCTCTGGAGATCGGCCAGCGCTTTTCCCATACCAACGATCGCCGCCACATTTTCCGTACCGGAGCGCAGTCCCCCCTCCTGGGACCCTCCCTCCAGCAGAGGATCTACTGCCACCCCTTTGCGCACGAACAACAGCCCTGCGCCCTTGGGCCCGTAGATCTTATGCGAACTCAGCGTACACAGATCTATGTGAAGCTGTTCAACGCTGCAATCCAGAAAATTTGCGGCTTGCGCCGCATCCGTGTGGAATACGACTGACGATTTTTTTTTCTCTCTGATCATGCGCCCGATTTCAGCTATCGGCTGCACGGTGCCGATCTCGCTGTTCGCGTACTGCACGGAAACCAACACGGTATTCTCTTTGATTGCTTTCCCAACGTCTTCTGCATGCACTATCCCATCCTTGCCAGCTGGTATATATGTAGCCTCTATAATCCCTTCTTTCTCCAATTTCTGAATTGGCGCCAACACCGACTCGTGCTCTATTGCCGAAGTAATCACGTGCGGCTTGACCGTTTGCTCGCCCTGAGCCGCGTCGAAAGGTCGAACCACTCCCCGAATGGCGAGATTGTTCGCTTCTGTGGCTCCTGAGGTAAAGACGACTTCATCTGCTGCGCAATGCAGGAAGGACGAGGCCTGCAATCGAGCCCGCTCAAGCGCCGAGGTAGCTCTCTGCCCCATGTGATGGAGAGAAGAAGGATTGCCGTATTCCTGCTTCAGATACGGCATCATTACGACGAGCACGCCGGGATCCACCGGGGTTGACGCGGCATAGTCGAGATAGAGTGTTTTCTTTCTCATGCGTTTTCCTTGTGGGAATGCAGTTTTCTAATCTTGGAAAGATGTTCAAACCGGTACTTGAAAATGTCCGAGCGAATGGGGCCAATAAGGATCATGTATACCTCTGCAAGCAGGTACTGGACGATGATTTTTTTCATGTCATCTTCGGCTCTCCGCGGAGAAACGAAAAACTGGTGTTTTGTCAAAAATCCAAACTTTCCTTGTTTTGCCCCAGCCCGAATGTACATAAAATCCTCACCAAGTTTGATTGTTTCGTCAAAACCGCCCACTGCTTCATGCAGCCACTTCTTTATCACGATGCAGTTGGTGGCATGCGGGTAGAATTTCTCAATACTCTTGAAGTACAGAGTATACAATTTCTCAAAGAGGCGATAAATCTTTTTTTTCCCGTGTATTTTCATGGAACATCCCGCAATGTCCAGACGCCTTCGCTCAAACTCTGGAAGAAAACGCTCCAGGAACTTTGGGGGCAGTATCGCGTCCGCATCCAAAAATATCAAGATTTCGCCCTTTGCGACTTTTGCTCCCTCGTTCCTTCCCTTGCCCGGCATCCCCCCTTTAACCACCCTGCACCCGAACGCTCGTGCGATCTCAACGGTGGCATCTTTGGAATCCGCATCTGCGACAATAACTTCAAGATCTTTAAACTTCTGCTTCTTAATGGAACGGAGGGCTTTGGGCAAATAGAGCTCTTCGTTTAGAGTGGGAATAATAATGCTGACTCTGGGCCGCATGCCTACCAGTATATCATACGTTCCTTTCTGGTCCTCCAAACAAAGAGGCCCGCTCCCGCGAACAGCGTGGCAGAAACAAAAGTAGCTCCCTCGCCCACGGCAACTGCCGCGAACGGAAGACGGGAGAATGCCTCTGCTACAAACGAAAAATAGGAGAGGAGGAATATGAGGGGCAGGGAGAACAAGAATGCCGCGGCGCTCCCCAGCAAGTTTCCTGCCAGCAGAAATACCAGACCGGCCCCCACGAGCAAGGGAGCTATGGGGCCTATGAGAATATTCGTGATTGGAGATACAAGAGACACGAAACCGAAGTTTGAGATGATGATTGGAAGCGTAAACAGCTGGGCTGCGATGGTCATTGCCGCAACGTCGCGAATGCCGAACATCTCAGGAAGCCGCGCGAATGCCCTTCTGAAATACGCATGGCACCATAAAATCCCCAGAACCGCGAGAAACGAAAGCTGAAAGCCAACATCCCGTGAGAGAAGCAGGGGGTTGAGCGCCAGCATGACAGCTCCCGCAAACGCCAATGCCCGAATGGAGTCGCTCCTTCTGCCAGCAAGCGTTCCTGCCATTCCCAAGGTTCCCATAATGCCTGCGCGAATGGCAGAGGCCTCAAATCCGGTCACGACGATAAACAGGATGACGAACGCGAGAACGAGAAGAGTGGCCTGCTTCTTCCATAGCCCGAGCATGAGAAAGACCGGCAGCAGAATTGCTGAGAATATGGTGATGTGCTGCCCTGAGATTGCGGTGACGTGCGTGAGCCCGGTGCGATTAAGCGCCGTTGAAAAATCGTCCGACCAGTCGCTTTTGTCCGCGAGCAGGGTGGCGGCCAGAATACCGCTTTCAGGAGGAGAGAAGTAATTTCTTACCATTTCTTTCCATTTCGTCTTTTGCTCAAACAGCCGGCGCATGAAGCCATCTGCAAGATGTTGAGGGGGCTCAATCCCCAAGCTCGCGATCGTGGGATAGTACATCACCGCATACACGCCGTCCTTTGCCAGATACCTACGGTAATTAAAATCTTCAAATACAGCGGGGGTTTGGAGCTTGCCCTGCACGGATATCGTTTCTCCATAGTGCCAGCTTGTAAATGGGTTTGTAGTGAGAAGAATCAGTCCCTGTTGTTCGCCTTTGGGTGCCACGACAAGGCGGCTGCTCCCCTTACGCTCTTCTGGATCTCTTACGATCGTTCCTGAAAACGCGAATGGCTCTTGGCGCTCTATAAGATCTTCGAAGTGCGCAGAAAGAAGATTCTCTCTTGCGATTGCCTGGGTATGCCGCGCAATTCCCACCAAACAGCTCACCAAGAAAACTGCACAGAGTACGGCTCTCGAATCGCGAAAGGGGGCGAGAAGAAAACAAACGCCAGCCGTGGCAAAGAGAAGCTGGACGAAAAAAGGAATTGAAACGGCGGACGAAAGGGCGACGCCTCCAATGAATGCCCAGGCCCCGAAGAACAGCAAGCGGGAAATTCTCATTCCCTCGGGCGTAGCCCTATGGGCGAGCTATTGGGAAATCCGCAAGCGAGCACTGTAATCTGTACTTCTCCTGGCTTTAAATCCCTATCCCGAACCGCTCCGAAGATAGTTTTGGCTTCGGGGCTCGCCTTCTGGCGCAGAATGTGCGCCGTCTCTTCAACTTCCGCCAACGACAAATCATCGAGCCCTGCGATATTGAAGAGAATCCCCCGCGCGCCCTGTATGGAAAGCGCAAGAAATGGCGAGTTCAGCGCCCGGTCAAGGGCTTGCGTGATGCGACGCTCTCCCTTTGCCTTTCCCATGCCGAATACGGCTCTTCCCGAACGCGCCATGAGATTGCGCACGTCCGCAAAGTCTACGTTGATGAGACCGGGCTTGGTGATAAGGTCGGAAATTCCCTGGACTGCCTGGCGCAACACCTCGTCTGCGGCCCAAAACGCATCCACCAGAGTGATGTCTGGAGAAGCGAGTTCCAGCACCCTATCATTGGGAATGACGAGAAGGGTATCCACGATGCGCTCCAGATCTTTCAGGGCTGCTTGGGCAAGCCGCGAGCGCCAGGATCCTTCAAAAGAAAAAGGTAGTCCCACTACGGCCACCGTAAGCGCCCCTTGCTCTTTCGCAAGATGAGCAATAACGGGAGCAGCTCCTCCTCCGGTGCCTCCTCCAAGGCCCGCTGCCAAAAATACCATGTCAGATCCTTTTAGCGCCTGCGATATTTCAGCTGCGCTTTCCTGAGCCGCCTTTTTGCCAAGCTCGGGATTCATACCAGCTCCCAATCCTTTCGTACTTGCCTCGCCAATGCGAAGCTTCCGATGCGCTCTGACGCTCTTGAGGTCCTGTACATCGGTGTTCGCCGCAATAAGGTCAATACCCTTAAGGTCGGCTGCCATCATGCGATCCACCGCGTTTCCCCCGGCTCCCCCTATGCCGATAAGTTTGATGATTGCCTTGTTCATGGTAGGAATACTCTAATTGCTTTCTTCACGGTTTTCCAGGCGTTGCCGGGACGGGAACCGTGGACCCCGCCTCCGGATTCTGCTATTTCATAAGCCCTGCGCACCAACCCCATTGCCCCGAAGAATGCGGGGTCTGCCTGCGCGTTCCAAATACCCTGGGGAGTTCCCCGTTTTACCGACACGCGGAATTCTTTCTTGCCGAACTCTATGACCCCGGGAAGTTTCACTCCGCCCCCTGCCAGAATAACTCCGGCTGGCAGCTTGCCTTGCCGAGCCACCTTTTTCAGCTCCTTGTTTGCGAGCTGAAAAATCTCCTGCATGCGGGAAGCAATGATGTAGGTGAGAAGCTTGCGGGGAAACTTGATTTCCTCTCCTCCTTCAATCTGTACCCTCTCAACGCGCTTTCCCTGCGAAGAAAGGCAACTCCCATATTCCTTCTTGATGATTTCTGCTACCTCCGGAACCGTACGCAGCCCAATGGCGATATCCTGAGTAATATTGTCAGAACCTATGGGAAGCACCGCGAGATGGATAAGATCTCCTTCTTCAAACACGGCGAGTCCGCAGGTAGCCGCTCCCACGTCCAAAAGCGCAACTCCCGACTCTTTCTGGTTGGGAGACAAAAGCGCGTGAGCAGAAGCCAGAGGAGCTGGCACGATGTCTGCGATTTCCAGGCCCGAGGCGAGCACGGCGTCGCTCAGGTGTTTCACGTAGGGAGAGAAAGCACAGATTGCGGCAACCTCCGTTTCCAAACGGATGCCCCTCATGCCCACGGCCTCCTTGACTCCGCCGTTTCCATCCACGATGAATTCTTGTGGAACCACCTCTAAAATCTCCTTATTGGAAGGGAGGGAAAGGGCTTGGGCTGCCTGCAGCACCCGCTCCACGTCTTCTTGCGAAATCTGGCCGTCGGCACGGGAAACCGCAACAACCCCTCTTGAAGGGGTGATAAAGATATGGCTTCCGCCAATAGACACTACCGCTTCTTCTATTCTTCTGGAAATCGTCTGCTCAAGGCGCGTCTTGAGCGCGGAAATTCTCTTTGCGAGCTCTTCTGGATTCACCACGGCTCCCTTACGCACGCCCGCAGACTGCTCTTCTCCAAATGCGATGATCTCAAGTCCTTCGCCTTCTCCCTGGGGCTTTGCCGCAATCATCTTTAAGGAAGCGGATCCTATGTCCAGGCCGATAAAATGGGTCTTCATAGTGAGCTTGTCGAATCTATCATGAAATGCGAGAACGATATGACTTCTCCTTACTGGCCATTTGACTATGAGTATACCCGATCAGATGCAATATGCCGTGTACAAGCATCCAGGCCATTGCTCTTTTATATGATATACCATATTCTTTGGCATTTTTCCTAATCTCAGAAGGACACAGAACAACCTCTCCCAATCCAAGCTCTGGAATGGGCTTGCCCTGAGCGTCGTCGAAGGGAAAAGACAGCACGTTCGCAGCCCTGTCTTTCTTCCGGTATATTCTGTTGAGCTCAAGCATGCGTTTCTTCTCTAGCAGCACAATGGATAACCCTGCTCCCCTCTGTTTTTCAAAGCGCAGCACCGACTGCGCAACTTTCTTTAAAAACTCCCGGGGGACAGTTTCTTTGGTAAGATTATTCAGCTCAATCACGATAATATATTGTATCCTTTTTTAGGATTCCATCAAGGCCTTGACTTCTCGTCCACATGCCCTATGCTGGCATCAGTATCCTCCTTATTAGGGGTTAATCGCGTCGCGGAGTTTCTCTCCGTTTCGCCGCGAGCGCGGTTTTCCTGGGGGGCGACGAGGGCTTGCCTGACCCCTTTGTCGCCCCCCCCTTTTTTTACCGCATTACCGCTAAAACCTAGCTCGCCAAGCAGCATCGGAGAAACACCAAAGGGGGTGTCAGCAATATGCTGGCACCCCCTCTTCATTTTTTATAACAACCTCTCCGGTTCCTCCTTGTTCCTTGTCCCGGACAAGGAAATGAGGACAAGGAGATGGTGGCTATGATAAGAGGTCTTTTACCTTTTGGCTGACGAGAGAACCATCGGCACGACCCTTCACTTTAGGAGCAAGCGCTCCCATGACTTTGCCCAGATCTTTTGGGGCTGCGGCTCCCGTGTTTGTGATTGCCTCTTTAACCAATGCTTCAATTTCTTCTTCTGAAAGCTGTTCTGGCAAAAACGGAAGTAAAACTTCCAGCTCCTCTTTTTCTTTTGCCGCTAACTCTTGCCTGCCTGCTTTCTCAAACGCTTCAATAGACTCTCTGCGCTTTTTAGCTTCTGACGCCACGATGCTTTCTATTTCTTCTGCGGCAAGACCGTCTTCTTTCTGCGTCTTATATTTCTTGTCTTTTTCTGCGTTATGCAACGCGGAAAGAAGCATGCGAAGCGTGCCTGTTTTTATCTCTTCTTTTCCCTTGAGAGATTTTTTTAATTCCTCTTCCAAGAGTTTAATAGAAAGGGTCATGGCCCTGAATGAAGTCGAAGGGTCACTTTGGCTGGGCAAACTTTGCGAGCTTTTCGAACTCTTTCTTACTTTCAATGCGCTTCAGGGCAGATCGTTTCCGGGCGGCCCCTGACTTGTTGCGAAGATAAAATCTCCCTTTGCGGGCTCGATTCAGCACGCCGCTCTCCCTCACGCGCCTCGTAAAGCGCCGAATGAGAGAAAGCGTCGTTTCCCGCTCTTGTTTTTTTACTTCAAACTTCATGATTGATGGTTCCTGAAAGAATGTGTAAGTGAAGGTGGTCGACGACCTGGCCGCCCGAGCGGCCCACGTTAAAATGCAGCTTATATCCATCCAGTCTATTCTGTTTGGCAATCTTTTGGGCGGTTAAGATGAGAGATCCCATTAATTCTTTGTCTTCTTCCTTCAGGTGGTCAACAGAATGAATATGCTTTTTGGGAATTAACAGAAGGTGGACTTGAGCCTTTGGATAAAGGTCTTGGAATGCGATGAAGCTCTGATCTTCATATTCCACCTGGGCTGAGACCTTCTTCGCTGCGATGTTGCAGAATAGGCACTCGGTCATTTTTTTAGTCGCTTCTTTATCTCCTCTACCGTCCTATCAAACTTCACGGTTTCCTGGGTGCCCGTGTCCATTCTACGGATTACGATGGTATTGTCCAGTGCTTCTCGCTGGCCGAGGATGAGGGTAAGCTGAACCCCGAGCTTGTCTGCCCGCGCCATCTGCGCCTTCAGAGAGTCGCGACCTAAGGACTCAGCAATCTGAATTTTCGCTTTTCGGAACTCTTCCAAGAGCTTCAAACTCTTTTTCTTGGGAAGGTCGCCGAGCTGGGCCAAAAACACCTTTGGGTTTTTGGTTGTCGACGGCTGCTGTTCTTTCAGGAATGAAACGACGCGCTCTATGCCAGCCGCCGCTCCCACCGCAGGAATATCCTTGTTCCCGTACAGCTTGAGAAGCGTATCGTATCTGCCTCCCCCGACAATCGCATTGCGCATAACCATCTCTTGATCCCCCTCTTGCTGCTTGACCTGGCGCTCTGAAAAAATCTCAAACACGGTCTTGGTGTAATAGTCCAGGCCGCGTACGAGATATGGGTCCAGATGATAGGGGATGTCCGCTTCATCAAGAAATTCCAGCACCTGCTTGAAGTGCTTCTTGCATTCTTCGCACAAGTGATCAAGAAATTGGGGCGCCAGTGCCCGCACCCTCTGACATTTTTCCTCTTTGCAGTCCAGCGTGCGAAGAGGGTTCTCGCGCAGGCGCCTCCTGCAGTCGGCGCACAGCTGCTGCTGACGAGAACGCAGGAAATTGGCCAGAAGCTTCTTGTAGTAGGGGCGGCACTGGCTGTCTCCTACGCTGTTTATTTCAACCAATATGTGGCCAAGGCGAAGTTCTTGCAGGATGACCGTGAACATCTGAATCATCTGGGCGTCTTGCGCAGGAGAGGTTTCGCCGAACACTTCGGCATCAAACTGGTGGAACTGCCGGAATCGCCCCGCCTGGCTGTGTTCATATCGAAACAATTGCCCTGACGTATACAGCTTTACGGGCTGGGGAAGATTAATCATGCCGTGCTGCAAGTAGGCGCGGGCAATGCCCGGAGTGAATTCCGGACGCAGCGCCAACATATCACCTCCCCGAGTCTTCAAAAGGTACATTTGTTTCTCTACGATATCCGTAGTAGCCCCGATTCCTTTTTCGTAGAGCTCGGCGTCCTCAACGATGGGGGTATCAATGCGCTGGAACCCATAAAACTCAGCCACGTTTTTTGCGACGGCGTAGAATTTCTGGAAATATTCCTGGTCTTCTGGCAGGATGTCGTGCATCCCGCTTGGCGTTTGGAATTTATATTTCTTTGCCATAGACAAATTCCGGAAATACCCTCAAAAAGACCTTACCGATGATGTCCTTGCGGGGCAATGATCCCCATGTTCTGGAATCTGAAGAGAACATCCGGTTGTCCCCAAGCACAAAGTATTCGTTGTCGCCAAGCTTCACCATAAGGGAACCCTGAGTGTTCTCGCCAGCCAGATACCGGTCTTCATCAAGCGTAAACGTCTGCGGAGCTGCAGAAGGACCCGCGGAGATTGTTATCTTCCCGTCCTGAACCTCCACGGTTTCTCCTGGGAGCCCCACGACTCGCTTAATGTACCTTTGGGATTCATCTTTGGGATATCTAAATACCACCACTTCGTAGCGCTCTGGCTTCTGAAAACGGTACGAAATCTCATCAATGATGAGATAGTCGCCATTGTGAAAATTCGGCTCCATGGAAGTACCGCGCACCAAAAACGGCTGAAAGATAAACGCGCGCACGAAAAATGCAAACAAGAGGGCTATAATCGCAATGCGCCCGGTTTCCCAAAAAGAAGAAAGTATTTTCTTCATAGAAAGCTCTTATAAGCATCCCAAGCGTACCATAGTTTTCCTTGGCAGACAAGTCAGATATAATGCATATAATCATATGATTCTTATCGTCGGCCTTGGAAATCCAAACAAAGAATACGAGCATACCCGCCACAACGCGGGGTTTTTAGCCTTAGACACATTTGCAAAAGAACACGAATTCCCCGCATTCAAACTTTCGAAAAAACACGCGGCTCTCGTCTCCGAAGGCATCCTGGGCTCGACCAAGGTAGTATTAGCAAAACCTCAAACCTTTATGAATAATTCTGGGAAGGCGGTTACCTCCTTGGTTCGGTCAAGTTGGGGAAAACTTGACCGAACCAAGGAACTGCCCACGTTTATTGTGGTGCATGATGATATTGATATTCCCATCGGAACCGCAAGGGTCTCAAGGGGCCGCGGGTCTGCGGGCCACAAAGGAGTTGAATCTGTTATAGAAGCTCTGGGGTTCAAAGATTTCACGAGGATGCGTATTGGCATTCGGCCGATCGCGGGAAAACCGGAAGATGTGGAGAACTTCGTCCTGCAGAAGTTTTCTCCGACAGAGCTTCCCGTGCTACAAAGCTCTATTCAGGAAGCGGTAAACGCAATAACGGGCATCATTAAGGGAGGATAACCATCACCCTCTCGTTTGTCGTTCCGCTTCGCTTCACTCCTTAGACACCTTCGGTTTCTAACGTCTTCGCAAGCTCGGACTGTTTTTCCACCACGGGGAGATACGCAATCTCCCCGACCCCCTCTTTCAAAATACGGGGTTTTGCTCTATACATAAGCGTACGGATGGAAACAACGCATCCGAAAAAATCGACGTCGCGAGTTTTAATTGCAAACATAACCCCGTATTTTTTAGAAAAGGGGCTGGTTTGGTTTGAGGAGCACGAAGAAGAGATGGTAAAAGCAGCGCAGGGTTTTCTCGCAGGACAGCTTATGTTGTGCGAAGCCAAACAACCGTACCACCTTTCAGAATTCCTCCGCGAGCTTGATGAACTGGGGTACGAGAAGGTATTTCGACTGGAGCATCCCGGAGAGTTCACTCATCTCGGAGGGCAGGTGCAAGTATTCCCCATCAACACAAGAAACGCCCTGCGTTTTGAGTTTCTTGGAAACACCATTGAGTCCGTTGAGCAGCTGAAGCTTGCAGTGGAAGACGAAGAATCCGTACGGCGGCTTCTCAAAAAACGGTTCAAGTCCCAAAAACTCTTTTCAGATCTTAAAGGGCTCAAGAAAGGCGACTATATCGTGCACCTGGATCACGGCGTAGGCAGATTTCTCGGCATATGCGAACAAATTGAACATACGTTTCGTTTATTAGTAAAAAATGAACACGAGGAAGGGAAGATACGCTATTATGCGCTCGAATATGCGGCGGGCGACAAGCTTTTTGTTCCGGCTGGATTGGAACGAAAACTCTCCAGATATGTGGGGTTTACTGAACCTGCCATCTTAAGATTAGGAGCCGCATCTTGGCAGAAAACAAAAGGACGCGTCAGGGAAGAAGTGGAAAGGCTCGCAAAAGAGCTTCTTGCCTTGTATGCGAAAAAGGAAACCGCAGGGCGCGAGCCGTATGCGGCCCCGGGAGAACTCAGCCAAAAGGTAGCGGTTTCCTTTCCGTATCAGGAAACAGAAGATCAGCTACGCGCAATCAAAGACATTGAAAAAGATCTGCAGAAATCGCATCCCATGGACCGCATAGTATGCGGAGACGTAGGATTTGGGAAAACAGAGATTGCGCTGCGCGCCATGGTGTATGCCTCAGAACAAGGATATCAATCTGTCCTCCTGTGCCCCACGACCATTCTCGCTCATCAGCACATGCAAACGTTTTCAGAAAGGTTGCACGGGCTTCCTTTGCGAGTAGAGATACTTTCGCGGCTTCAAAACAAGAAAGAGCAGTTAGAAACACTCCGTAATCTTAAAAGAGGCACTATAGATATTCTCATCGGAACGCACCGCGTCCTGTCTTCTGACGTTATATTCAAGAACTTGGGGCTCCTCGTCATAGACGACGAGCAGCGTTTTGGCGTCAAGCAGAAAGAAAAAATGCGACAGCTTTCCAGTTCAATAAATATACTCTCACTTTCAGCCACCCCCATCCCACGCACGCTCTACATGGCACTCTCTTCCCTCAAGCACGTCAGCCTCGTACAAGAGCCTCCCCGAGGAAGAATGGCGGTGCGCATTGTTCGCGCAATGCGTTCTAAAAAAATCATACAAGAAGCGATAAAACAAGAAATCTCGCGCAAAGGACAAGTGTACTATCTGCATAACCGGGTCGGTACAACATCGCAGGTTCAGCAAGAACTAGAGCGTATAATTCCCGGCGCGCGCTGCGTAGTCGCTCACGGCAGGCTTCCGGAAAAGAAGCTGGTCGGCATTATGGAGGACTTCGGAAAGAAGAAATATGACGTGCTCGTTGCGACGACCATCATTGAAAACGGCATTGATCTTGCCAACGTAAACACGATCATCGTTGAAGACGCCTCCCTTCTCGGCCTTAGCCAGGCCTATCAGCTTAAGGGGCGCGTGGGCAGGTCTCACGCCAGCTCTTTTGCGTATTTTCTCCACGGCAAGCGCTTGTCTCCAAAAGCAAAGCTTAGGCTCCGGGTCCTTCAGGAAGCCGAAGACCTGGGATCAGGATATCGCATCGCCCTGCGGGACATGGAGATACGCGGAGCCGGCAACCTATTGGGAAGAGAGCAGTCGGGATCCGTAAACGCGGTAGGTCTTAATCTGTATTGTCAAATGTTAAGTGAGGCAGTTGAAAGGGAAAAAGTTGGAGAAGGGGCGTAAGGTATGCTATGGAGGAAAAGAAACTCGTATGAAACTTATCATCGTTGAGTCGCCGACGAAATCGCGCACGATAAAAGGATTTCTTGGAAAGGGATACGAGGTGGTATCCTCGTTTGGACATATCCGCGATCTCCCCAAGGGCAAGCTCGGCATTGATGTTGATCACGATTTTGCGCCAACCTACGTCATTCCGACAAAAGCCCGCAAGGCGGTAAGGTCGCTCCAGGCGTCCGCGAAGAAAGCGGACGAGGTCATTTTAGCTACCGATGAAGACCGAGAAGGAGAGGCAATCGCATTTCACCTGAAGGAAGCCCTGGGTCTCAAAGACCCAAGACGCATCGTGTTTCACGAAATCACAAAATCTGCTCTGCAGGAATCTCTTGAACATCCCCGCACCATTGATCTTGACCTCGTGAACGCTCAACAGGCGCGGCGCATCCTTGACCGCCTGGTCGGATACAAACTTTCCCCGTTCCTTTGGAAAAAAGTTGCGAGGGGACTTTCTGCGGGCCGAGTCCAATCGGTCGCACTGCGCCTGGTGGCGGATCGTGAAAACGAAATACGGGGCTTCAAACAGGAGGAATATTGGACCATTGAGGCATCTCTGCAGGCGAAACAAGGAAATCCCTTTCCGGCGCAGCTCACCAGAGAGAATAAGGAAGTAATCCCAAAGCTGGGAATCAAAACGCAAGAGCAGGCAACCGCCATCCTTAAAAACCTTGAGGGTGTTTCCTATATCGTAGAATCGGCGGAGGCGAAAGAAACAAAACGCAATCCCTTTCCGCCCTTTACCACGTCCACCCTGCAGCAGACGGCAGGGCAGCGGCTCAGGTTTACGGCAAAACAGACCATGCAGTTTGCTCAGCAGTTGTACGAGACCGGGCGCATAACCTACCACCGCACCGATTCTCTGAATCTTTCTAACCAATCTGTTACAGCGGCAGAAAGCACCATCACGGAACTCTTCGGAAAGGAATACAGCCAGAGGCGCATATTCAAAACAAAGAGCAAGGGCGCTCAAGAGGCCCATGAGGCGATCCGCCCAACAGATCCCGGCAAAGCCGAAGACGCCTTGGTATTTAAGGAGCTCCGCGCAAAAAAGCTCTACGACCTCATCTGGAAACGCTTCATTGCCTCTCAAATGGCTCCCGCTGTGTTTAACAGCGTTGCTGCAGAAATCACAGCCCGATCATACACATTCAAGGCAACGGGCCAAACTCTAAAATTTGCGGGGTTCTTAAAGACATATCCCATCGTGTTCGAAGAAACAGAACTTCCCGCCCTTAAAAAAGGAGATGGGCTTAACCTGATTAAGCTCTCGCCTGTGCAGCACTTCACCCAGCCCCCTCCTAGGTATACCGAAGCCACGCTCATTAAAACCCTGGAGGCGTACGGCGTAGGGAGGCCTTCAACATACGCGCCCACGCTCTCCACGGTGCAGGAGCGCGGATATGTTGAGAAAGACGAACAGCGAAGATTCAGGCCGACCATCGTGGGAGAAACGGTCAACACGCTTCTCGTGCAACATTTCCCCGAGATCGTGGACGTGAACTTTACCGCGCGCATGGAAGAGGACTTGGACGAGATCGCCGAAGGAAAAAAAGGCTGGGTACCGGTGACGCGCGAGTTCTATACTCCTTTTGAAGAACATTTGCAGAGAAAATACGAAGAGGTGGCGAAACAGCAGATCGGCCAAGACCCGAACAAAACGTGTCCCAAGTGCTCTTCGCCTCTGGTTATTCGCATCGGCAGGTTCGGTCCGTTCCTCGCATGTTCCAGGTATCCTGAGTGCAAGCATACGGAACCCCTAGAGAAACTAGAGAAAAAGGGTCTTGGGATCATTTGTCCTCAATGCAATCAGGGCGAGCTCACTCGGAGACAAACCAAGAGACGCAAACAGTTCTACGGTTGCAGCAGGTTCCCCGACTGCGCGTTCGCCCTCTGGGATAAGCCCACGGGAGAATTATGTAAAGCATGCGGATCATTACTCGTTGAGGGACCCAAGCAACAGGTCCGCTGCTCCAATCCTGCCTGCGAAACACGGGTTTGAAAAAATCCCTCGGGGCTGGTATAACAAGGAAGCTACCAGTTTATAGTGTATGCCGCGGTGGCGGAATTGGCAGACGCACAGGATTCAAAATCCTGCGAGAGCAATCTCATGAGGGTTCGACCCCCTCCCGCGGCACCAAAAAAATATCGCCTTTTAGTTAGGGCGATATTTTTTCTTCAATCCATCTAAGGGGCAGAAGGATGATAAGCACGAGTAGCGTCATGGCAACCGCAAGAAAATAGTTGCCTAATCCTACAAGGATGCCTACTGAGGCCAGGGTCCATACTTCAGCTGCCGTCGTAAGTCCTCGCGTTTGCTCTTGCCCCTCAAAGATAAGGCCTGCCCCCAAAAATCCAAGGCCGATGATCGTGGCCTGAATGATGGGGATGATCGCCGAAGAAGGGGCTGCCAGCACATGCACTCCAATGACGGTAAACGCGCAGGTTCCGAGGGTGACCAGGGCATGCGTTCTCATGCCAGCGGGATTTTTCTTGAGGTGGCGCTCCCACCCGACAATGATGCCTAACAGCGCCGCCAGACCGAGTTTTTGCAAGACAACGAGTTCCATATATATAGTATATCAGACCTTCTTTCTATTAAGGAAGCGCATGACAACAAGGGCGGACCCGATTCCTATGGCGGCTCCCCCCAGAACATCAGAAGGCCAATGAATGCCGGCCATCACCCTGGATGCTGCTATAACTGCAGAGAGCAAAAGGAACACAATTCCCATTTTCTTGTTGCGCGCATATACGACCGCAGACAGGGCAAAAAAGAATGCGGCATGTCCCGAAGGAAAGGAGCCGGACGCCGAATGCTCAACAAGAGGCCGAAATCCAAGCTCCGCAAAAGGCCGCGCCCTATGCCAGAGCAACCGTATGGTTTCCGTGATGACAACGCGAGAAAGAATTGCGGTTCCCACAAGCTCCCAGAATATTGTGCGTCTCAGGTTCAAGGCGAACCATCCAAGTATTCCTAAAAAGACAAGGTGAGGGAGATATTTTGCAGAGAATACAATGGCAGCATCTATGATTTGCTGGTCCATGCAGAAAGCGTTACAAGGTTTTCCAACAAACAGGCGATGGTAAGCGGGCCTACTCCCCCGGGAACCGGCGTTATAGCCCTGGCCTTCTTTGCAACATATTTAAAATCTACGTCTCCTGAAGTCTTTCCCTGTTCAACCGAAGTTCCAAGATCAATCACCACAACCCCTTGTTTTACCATGGAGCTCTTTACCAGTTTTGTCTTGCCGACGCCTGAAATTATAATGTCAGCTGCTCTTGTGAATAATGCAGGGTTCTTTGTTTTTTTGTTTATTGCCGTCACGGTGACCCTTTGTTTTGAGAGCCATGCCATTAAAGGCAACCCTACGAGACGACCAGATCCGAACAACGCAACACGCTTGCCCTGCAAACGAATATTGTATGCCCTGAAAAGTTCTGCAACTGCGGCAACCGTAGGCGGAAGAATTGGAGATGCTTCCACCAAAAACCTGCCGAAGGCTGCGGACGAAAGAACGTCCGGATCTTTTTCTGGAGGAATACAGTCTAAGATCTCTTGTGTGTTGAACTTTGCAGGCAGTGGAAGCTGCACCACAATGCCGGAAATCGCGGGGTTCTGACCAATCCTTGCAATAAGAGACATAACTTGCTTCTGGGAAGCCGCAGCTGAAATGGGGTACGTAAGAAATGTGATGCCAGCCGAAGTAGCAGCAGCTTTTTTCTTTTGAATATAGGCTGAGGAAACCGCATGTGTCCCAACCTGTACCACCGCAAGCTGCAGGCGGAGCTTTGCGGTTTTCTTTGACAGCTCCCCTATCATGCGAAGCGCCAATGCTTGTCCCTCAAGAATAGTGGGTTTCATGGAATCGGGAATTTGCCGCACAACTCCTTCACTTCTTCTCGCACCTTTTTGATGACTGCGCTCTCCTTCATCCTTTTCTTGGCATCCTTAAGATACGCTATCCGCCCTTCCTTATCATCCGGAAGCGAGAATGCCTTAATCTCGTTCACAACCTGTGCGATATATCCCCCGATCTGCGCCATCTCATTCTCTTTCATGCCTCTCGTGGTGATGGCGGGCGTGCCCAAGCGCACTCCGCTGGGATAAAAGGGAGAGGAGAACTCTTGAGGTACCGTATTTTTGTTCACCGTAATGCCTGCCATATCAAGCGCCTCTTCTAAAAATATTCCCAAGCCCTTTCCGTGCAGGGTAAGGTCGAGAACCATTAAATGATTGTCCGTTCCTCCAGATACGATCTTCAGTTCGCGATTCATCAGTTCTTGCGAGAGTGTCCTTGCGTTCTTCACGACCTGCTTTGAGTATTCTGTAAATGCGGGTTCTGAGGCCTCTTTGAGTGCAACCCCAATGGCTGCAATCTGATGCTCGTGAGGCCCGCCCTGCACTCCTGCGGGAAACACCGCCTTGTCTATTCTTTGTCCAAGCTCGGGGTCCTTCTTCATTCCCTTTTCCGTCACCATGATCATGGCCCCCCTCGGTCCCCGGAGAGTCTTGTGGGTTGTGGTGGTGATGATGTGCACAAAGGGAGCCGGGCTTTTATGAACCTCTCCGATCACCAGACCCGCGATGTGAGCAATGTCGGCTGCAAGATACGCTCCAACTTCGTCTGCAATCTTTCCGAACTCTTCAAAAGGAATCTCTCTTGAATAGGCCGTAGCTCCGCACCAGATGAGCTTTGGCTTGTGCTCCAACGCAAGCCGTCGCACCTCTTCCATGTCCAGATATCCGTCTTCTCTAAGATGGTATGGCACGCTCTGAAAGAATCTTGCTGAAGCATTCACCTTTGCTCCGTGCGTGAGGTGCCCGCCGTCTGACAGGTTCTGCCCCATGATAACGTCTCCGTTTTCACACACGGCAAGGTACACGGCAAAGTTCGCCGGGCTTCCGGAATACGGCTGCACGTTTGCATGAGGAACTCCAAATAGTTTCTTGGCGCGCTCAATGACAAGTTTTTCCACCTGGTCAATGACCACATTCCCTCCATAGTAGCGCTTGGAAGGATATCCTTCCGCGTATTTGTCGTTCAAAATGGAAGCCAACGCCTCCAGCACCGCAGGAGACGTATGGTTCTCGGAAGGAATCATTTCTAAACCTTCTTGCCGTCGTTTCTTCTCGGCCGCAATCAATTCCGCCATTTCAGGATCCGTTTTCGCGAGAAATCCAGCCATAACGTTTATAGTATACTCCCCAATCCCCCCAATGAAAACCCGCACATCCTTGGCTAAGCCAAGCCATATGTAACTTGTATGTAACTTGTCCGGGACAAGGATAACAAGGATAACGAGTTTAGGATAAAGCTGAGTTAGCGAGGGATGGAGGTGTGGCTTGAGGCGACGATCCGCCGACTGGTCCGCCAACTGGCAGATTTCCTTAACCGAGTTAAGTTTATGCCCTGGTAGTGTACGTAGCCAGCGACAGCAGCCATGACCCCGTTATCCGTGCAGAACTCGGGGGTTGGCATATACAAAGATACGGCGGGAAGCCGGGCTTTCACCCTTTCTGCAATCTGTTTTCTGAGCTCTGTATTCGCAGAAACCCCTCCTCCCAATAACATGCTCTTTACTTCGTACTCTTGCGCGGCTCCCAGCGTTTTTGCGCAAAGGACATCAATGACAGATTGCTGAAGCTCAAAACACATGGCTCGTATATATGCCTTCCCCCTTCGCACGGAAGCCTTTCTGCTACGGTAATCATATAGTACCGCGGTTTTCAATCCAGAAAAGCTAAAGTTATAATCATGGCTATGCATCATGGGACGGGGCAGCTTGATACCGAATCTCTTCACATCTTCCGTGCCGGCAAGCGCGGCTTTCCTCGCCACTATGGGTCCACCGGGATACCCCAAGCCAAGCAACCTCGCGCATTTATCCAGCACTTCTCCCGCAGCGTCGTCTCTCGTTTCTCCGATGATTACATAGGAACCCTGGCGCTTGCTGAGAATCAACGCGGTGTGCCCCCCCGAGACGACCAGAGAGAGGGCCGGAGTTTTTGGGAAGGGATTTGCCACGAGCAAATGCCCTTTCAGATGGTCAATGCCTAGTAGAGGTTTTTCCCATGCGAGAGCAAGGGCTTTTGCAAAGTTAATTCCGGTCCAGAGGGCGGGCTCCAATCCCGGGCGATTGGTCACCGCAATAGCGTCAATGGCGGGAACCTTGCAGGAAACGAGAAAGCGGAAAAGTAAAGATAAAAGCGCTGGTTCTCGCGCCAGAATACTTGCCAGCTTCTTTTTGAGATCTGCAGGTTGCTTCTGATGAGCCGCCTTCCTATAGAGCCCCGCCTGTCGAAGAGCAGCTTTGAGTACTGGCACTAGATTTTTCTGATGTTCTCGCTTTGCGAGCGAAGGAACAACTCCTCCCCACTTCCTATGTACTGCTATCTGGGAAGCCACGACGTTGGAAAGGATTCTTAGCTTGTGCTTTCCCCCTCGCACAAGCGCAATGCCGGTTTCGTCGCACGAGGTTTCAATACCGAGAATAATCATAGCGAGCGCAGCACGACGTATGTGTCTTCCGTCATATCAATGACCTGAGAGGGGTTACCGGGAAGCGCCCCGCCGTCTACGAAAAGGTCTGGCTGTACTTTTTTATTTGAAAATTGCTTTCTCGCTTCCTGAAACGTTCTGCACGAAGGCTTTCCTGCGATATTGGCGGACGTGGCGACCAACGGCCTCCGAAGCTGCCGTATCAACAATCTGATTTCCGGGACATTGGGGATGCGAAGCGCAATTGTTTTCGAAGCGACCCCGTATACCAGCTGTCCTCCCTTCCTGCGATCGAGTACCGCAGTAAAGGGGCCCGGCCACCTACGCCTAAGATATGCTTCGTGCGCCCTTGAAATGAAGGCCAGCTTTTTTGCGCGAGCAATCGCATCAACGAACAAAGGAAGCGGCTTTGTCTTTGGCCTCTTTTTTATGGCAAAAACTTTTGCTACCGCTTGTTTGTTTGTTGCGTCTGCGATAAGGCCGTAGACGGTATCTGTCGGAAACACGACTACCTTTCCCGCTTTCAAAAAGGCAAGGACTTTTTTAATATCCTGAGTCGTCATCACTACTTCTTTTTCTTGAGAGGAGGCGCGGCAAATACCGTTATGTTATCCGGCACGTTTTCCATGACATGCGTGTTGGGTCCCACGACAGCGCGAGAACCTACCAATATGCCCGGCATAGTACCGGCATGAATACCAAAACGCGCTTCGGAGCCCGCAACAAAGCCGAGATTCTGAAGTCTCGTATCCAACCTCTTGCCCTTCACTTCGCACAGAACCGTTCCGCGATCAATCCGCTTGTTCGCGCTTACAAATCCTGCCCCAAAACGGCAGTTGCTGCCTATGATAGAGTTTCCGAAATATCCTGAATGCGTATGCGTTCCTTCCTGGAAGATAGAATGCTTGATTTCGCAAAAAGCTCCTGTCTTTATGTTCTGCTCAAGATTGACCGGTCCCCTCAGGACGTTGTTGTAGCCGATTTCACACCCGGGGCCGATGTACGCAGGACCCTCAATGACGCAATTCGCCTTTATCACAGCGTTCTCTCTTACATATACCTGACCCGCCATGACAACATTGGCTCCAATGCGAGCTGAAGGAGCTACTCCCGGCTGAAAATACGAAGATGCGAAAAGCGCATCCAATACGGAAAATAGCTCCCAGGGATATTTTAAAGCCGGCACGTCTCCCTTCAGCATGACCAAAGAACCTGTTTTCTCTTTCAGGTACCAGTTGATGGCATCAATGAAGTCGGCTTCGTGGTGATGGGAGAGGCCTGCGTAGTATGAGAAAAAATCCTGCTTGAAGAAATACGCCCCCACGGTCCTTATGTTTGAAGGCTCCTTGCCCCGGGCCGGATTCTCCACGATCTCTCTCACCTGATTTGCCTCCAGGCGAGCTACTCCATAATCCCACGGGGTTGCGGTTTCAGTTCCGACCATGACCATATCTGCTCCCTCTTGCTGCTGTTTTAAGAGCATCGCTTCCACCATGGTCTTCGTATTCACCTTGCTTGGCCAGACAACAAGAAATGGGCCCCGTACAAGGTCGCGCGCCTGCCACAGCGCGTTTCCAGTACCCAAGGGCCGCTCTTGAGGAACATAGAATATGGTGCAGCCCAGATCTTTTCCGTCGCCGAGCTCAGCTGGAATGGTGGACTCTGCCCCGTGCACCACGATGATGTCGGTAATATTATTTTCCGCCAGCCCCTTAATAGTCCAAGCAATGATGGGCTTTCCTAAAAGCTTAACCTGTGACTTATGACCCTGATTCAAGGGCCAGAAACGGCTAGATTCTCCTGCTGCGATGATCACCGCTTGCATGATTTATAAAAGTGAAAGCAATGCCTGCGCCAACTTCTCAGGATCGTGGCGAATGAGGCCTTGTTTTCGCAACACGTCTTTTTTTATAACCTTGAACGGAGAACCCCTGAAGTCTTCCTCGTGAAGCTCCACAAACGCCGCTTTCTCCTTTTCGTACTTTGTGATGCGGGAAGCCAAGGGCTTTCTGGTATTGAGCAAGACGTAGTCGAGAACTCCCTTGTCGAGATACTTCTCGATCGTAGAAACAAAGTCTCCCGAATCAAATCCCGTGGTTTCTCCAAACTTCGTCATAATATTGCATATGTATATCTTCTTTGCGTTGCTCGTTTTCAAGGCTTCCTTCATGCCTTTTACCAGTATATTCGGCAGAATGCTGGAATACAGATCTCCTGGGCCAATGACAATAAGATCCGCTTCCTTGATTGCTCGCAGGGCCTTGGGGTTTGCCTTTACGTTAGGTTTTGTCCATATTGTTCGTATCTTCAAGTTACCATTGTGGCGCGGCACATCAATGTTCGTTTCTCCTTCAATGACCGTGCCGTTTTCCAGCTCCGCAAACAGATGACAATCTTGAAGTGTGGAAGGAATTACTTCGCCTTTGATGTGCAAAACGTTCCCGGCCGCCTCAATCGCCTTCTCAAAGCTTCCAAGTTGCTTTGTTAAAGCGGTAAGGAACAGGTTGCCGAAATTGTGGCCGTTCAGCCCTGTCCCGTTTTCGAACCGAAAGTTGAACAAGTCGGATAAAGCCTGCTCGGCATTGGAAAGAGCAACTATTGCTGGCCGCACGGAGCCTGGCGGCAGTATGCCGAACTCTTCCCGAAGAATCTTCGTGGAACCCCCATTGTCTGCCATGGAAACAATAGCCGTGAGATGCACGGGATATTTCTTCAATCCGGTCAGCGCGGTGTAGGTACCCGTGCCTCCGCCCATCACCACGATGCGCTTTCTGCCTGCCTGCCGGTAGGCATGGCCTGCCCGCTCGTGCTTCGCAGTGGCAGGTGGGTTATTCCTCGTTTTGGATTTCGGTTTCATCAAGACGATAGTACGAATTCTGCTGTTCCATCTCTTCTTTTACGTGCGAGGCCATGGCAACGATTCTGGCAATAAGGAAAAATGCTTTCCCAAGGCGGGGATCAAATCTCAGCTCCAGCATGACGGCTGCGATGGCTCCGTCAATGTTGAGCGGAAGCTTCTTTCCTTTTTTCTCTGCGAGCTTTGCCTCTATTTCGTATGCTTTTTTGAAATAGCATCCGCCAGCTGGCGGAGAAAATCCGAGGCTCTTTGCTTTTTCAAACAACGCACGAGCCCGCAGATCCTCTTCTTTGTATATCTTGTGGCCAAAACCAGGAACGATGCGTTCTTGCGCTACGATGTCTGTTGCGCTTAGGTTAGAAGCAAGAAGCATGGCTGCCTGTTCTCCGGCTCCCCCATGCTTGCTTCCGATGGCGAGCATGCCAGCAGCCAACGCGACATGCATGTCGTTTCCTGAAGCCGCCACGACTCGGGGAACAAACAGAGAAGGAGCTTCCAAGCCATTCTCAACAGACGCCACAAGCATAGCTTCCAACAATGCTTTCTCTTTTTCATTGGGAATATCTCCTCTCAGCAACAAAAATATGACGTCTGTAAATGAGTGTTTTTCAATGAGTTCCAGAAGGTTTTTACCGCGAATGGAATGCTTGTTCCCTTCTGTTTTACTAATCTTTGTTTTGAATTTCATATTTTTACTCTCAAAGGATAGTATGCAGTAGTACGGGGATTTCTTCCGGGGTGTTGGCAATGAGAGCTCCCGCCTTCTGTAGGCTGGCCACCTTGGAAGCTGCCGATCCCCGTCCCTTGCTTACAATAGCTCCTGCGTGCCCCAGCACCGTGTCCTGCGGAAGCTTCTCAGAAAACTGGCCCGCGATAAGGGCCACCACGGTCTTGGTTATGGTACCAGCTTCCATGGCCGCTGCCAACTGTTCCTCGTATGTGCCTCCGACCTCCCCGAAGATGACAATAGCTTTTGTATCTTCGTCTTTCTCAAACAGACGGACGATATCCAAGAAGTCAGCTCCAATAAGGAGGTCCCCTCCAATACCAATAACCGTGCTCTGACCCAAACCTGCCTCGGATATGATGCGGGATATTTCTGCTGTCATGCCTCCTGATTTTGAAATGACTCCGATGTTCCCTGGAGTGAAAATTGTGTGCACGAGCTCGGAACTCCCGATGCTTCCGATCTTCGCCTTGCCGGAAGAAATGATGCCGACGGAGCTCGGCCCCACCAAAACGACTCCCTGCTTTCTTGCCAAAGCTATCATTGTGGCCACCTGCGCCACAGGCACCTTTTCTGTAAGAATATCAATGAGAGGAATGTTTGCTTCTATTGATTCTGTAGCTGCTGCCAGTACAAATTGAGGAGGAACCACGATAAGCGCGCAGTTCACCTCGGGAAACTGCGCCAACGCTTCTTTCACGGAGTTGAATACCGGGATCCCATCTTCTGTTGTCTGCCCCCCCTTACCCGGAGTGACGCCCGCCAGAACTTTTGTTCCGTACGCCAACATCTCGCGCGCTGCGCGAGATCCTTCTTTGCCAGTGATCCCCTGCACCAGCACCTTTGTATTTTCGTCTACAAGAATACTCATATCTCTTTTATTTATATCATGAAGCCCCTTAGTGTGTAAAAAGAAATGCCCTCGGCTTCGCAGAATTGCGAGCCGAGGGCAAAGGTTCCAAGAGCCAAAGTGCTACTTGCGGCGCACGAACACCCAGCGGAAGACGCCACCCCAGAAGCCGTCGGGGTCGCCGTCGTCGCCGCGGAGCCAAAGGCCATCCTCACGGCGCGCGACGCCGAACACGCCGAGGAAGCCGTCTGAGTCCGAGTCGGCAATGGGCTCCATGCCGATGAGGAGCCACTCGCCCATCGGCTGATCCTTGTACTGCAGGCGCAGTTGAGGACCAACCTCTGCAGGGCAGAGCTCCAAACCGAGTTCCTGGACACGGGCATAGATGTCGCTGCGCTTGGCTCCGTTCCTGAAGCCGAGCTCGGCGACCGAGACAACCACAAGGTCAAGCTCGGTTTCCTCGGCGGCTGCCGTAAAGGCGGGCTGGCCGAGGAGGGCGTCGGCCCAGTCACCGATCCGGTAGCTGGCGCCCCTCAGGGCCCTGCGGAAGTCATCCGCGGTCTTGAGCTCGATTCCGAGCTTGAGAGTTTTCCAGACAGGAAAATCTCTCTCGGTTACCCTGAACCCAGACACCGCCTCTGGTGGCACGAGCGACTCGTGGAGAATCCTACGAAGCGACTCTTGATTTTCGATCCACCCCTGCGCGGTGGTGGGGTCGAGATCATCTGGGAGAGAGCGGAGCACGGCTCCGGCGAACTCCCTGAACTGACCAGTCGTCATTGAGGCAGTACCCGTTGGCATTTCCTCTTTCCTTTCTTTATCCGCCTTGGACGGACTGAAATGTGCTACGTGACCTCTATCACGCTCTACAGAGCTTATATCATGCTTTCTCGCGCTCGTCAAGCCAAAATTGCAGGGAACTATATATGTTGAATTGAACGGGTGTATAAATTTAACAATTGTTAGATTAATACACTATCTGTCTGGCTGTATCATTAAAGGAAGATGTCCGGAGTTCTTGTATATGGAGGAATTGCGGACAGTCTAGGTTTTTGAAACGAGTTCTACCAGTATGCGCGCTGATTCTGACATTGCAGTTTCGGGGCCGTACAGGTGAAAATCGTATCCTTCTTTTTCTGCAACTTCCTTGAGCATGGCAAACGCTTCTTTTTGCCGAGGGCCATCGCGGCGAATAACAATAGGATAGGTTGGCTTGGGGCTGATTTTGCGCAACCCTTGCACAAATCCAAGCAATGTCTCGTATATATCGGTAAAGTTTGCCGTTCCCCCCACAACCCAACATCCTTTCAGTCCGGGCCTTGAAAGGACCTTTATCGTCAGCTCTTCCACTACTGCGGCGGGCGGATTACCCGAATATTCCACGTAGTTCGCGGGATTGCCGCCATGATGCATAAGGATATCCAGGTTTAAAAGAGAAGCTCCTCCTCCCGAAGCCAGAATCGCAATGTCTCCCGGCAGATCCAGATAGGGCCTGTCTGCGGGATTTACCACATTATCATCAAGAATAATTTTGGCATCTCCTGCGATAAAACTTCCGTCTGCCAATTCAAAAAGCGGGTTGATTTCTGCTAGCAGGGCATACTCTTTTTGAAAAAGCTCTAAAAGCGAATTCAAAACGCGCTGCATTAGCAAAGGAAAGCTCTTTGCGGGCAGCTGCCAAGAATCACGCGTAAATTCCAAAGGGAAAATTTCTGCTGCCTCAATTCCAGCACCCCCTTTTTCTGAAACAGCCAGCGCGGGCATTCTCTGGTCTGTGTCGTAACTCAAACTTGCGTACCACTCTTTTATAAAACTTACTTTTTCTTCAACCAAAATCTTCTGCGGAAGTTCGCCGTCGATTTCTCTTGTAAAAAGTTCTTCCAGTTTCTTAAAACAATCTTCTTTTCGTTCAACGATCTTGATGCCCCCCTTCTTTTTTCTGTTTCCCGACAATACCTGCGACTTTAATACCACCGGAAATCGCAAGGGAATTTCTGCTGCGGGGTTTTCAACTAATGCTGAAGTCGGCACTGTAATGCCATATTTCTGAAACAGCTCCTTCCCTTGGTATTCTAGAAGCTTCATCTCATTCCACTGTCACCGATTTTGCGAGGTTCCGGGGCTTGTCCACGTCGTATCCCTTTGCGACTCCAAAGAAATAGGCGAAGAGCTGGAGGGGAATCACGGCGAGAATGGGTGTGAGCATTTCCAGGGTCTTTGGGATGTAGATGACGTCATCCGCTATATCTCCAATCTCCGTATTTCCCTCTGTCGCGATGGCGATGACGGGCCCCTTGCGGGTTTTGATTTCTTGAATGTTAGAAATCATTTTTTCATACACGCTGTCCGATGGAACTATTGCTATAGTTGGAAAATTCTCGTCAATGAGGGCGATGGGGCCATGCTTCATTTCTCCTGCCCCGTATCCCTCTGCATGCGTGTAGGAAATCTCTTTGAGCTTTAACGCTCCCTCCAGGGCAATGGGATAGTTATACTTCCTGCCGATGTACAAAAAGTTTGAGTATTTCCAGTACTTTTCAGCCAAGACGGCAATCCGATCCGCCTGATCTAATATTCTGCGCACGAGTTCTGGAATGCGGCCCAGCTCTTTTGCGATGCGTTGCCCGGTTACCAAAGACATGCCCCTCTGCCTGCCAAGATACAGGGTGAGCAACGCAAGAACCACAAGCTGGGAAGTAAATGCCTTGGTGGAGGCCACTCCGATCTCAGGACCCGCGTGATTATACACTCCAGCCGCTGTCTCGCGCGATACCGTTGCCCCTACCGCGTTCACAATGCCCAACGTGAAAGCTCCCTTTTCTTTGGCTTCGCGCAAGGCTCCCAGCGTATCTGCCGTTTCTCCCGACTGAGAAATCGCAAGAAATGCGGTATTGTCACTGATGATGGGTTTTCTGTAGCGGAACTCGGCTGCGTTTTCTGCCTCCACGGGAATGCCGACATGCTCTTCCAGCATGTACTCGCCCACTAAAGCAGCGATATATGCGGTTCCCATGCCAGAGATAATGAGGCGGTCAACGTTCTGCAATCTATCTTTCACGGGGTCTAATCCTCCTAATTTTGCCTTTCCTTCTTTTTCTACCAGGCGGCCCCGCAAGGAGTTTAGAATGGACTCTGACTGCTCCATGATCTCTTTGAGCATAAAGTGCTCATACCCGCCCTTCTGGGCTTCTTCAACAGACCACTCAAGTTCAACCGCCTCCTTTACTTTGGAAACATTGAAGAGATCGGAAACCTGGAAACCGTGCTCCGTGATGACCGCAACCTCTCCGTCTTCCAGAAACACCATTTTGTTGGAATGGGAAACGAGCGCCGCAGGGTCAGATGCCACGTATCCTCCCTCGGTGTTCGTTGCAAGCACGAGAGGGCTTGAAAGACGCGCTGCTACAAGCTTTTCGGGATCTTGTTTTGCGATCACCACCAGCCCGTACGTACCGCGCACCAGCTGCAACGCTTTGCGTACCGCATCTTCAAGGTTGCCCTCAAAAAAATCTTCAATGAGGTGGCTCAAAACCTCAGTGTCCGTCTGGGAGGCGAATGTATGCCCACGCTTCTCAAGTTTCTCTCGCAGGATACGATAGTTTTCAATAATGCCGTTATGCACCACAAAGATATTGCCGTTACAGTCTGCGTGCGGATGCGCGTTTTCCTCGGTCACCCCTCCGTGCGTCGCCCATCTTACGTGGCCAACACCAAGCCCTCCTTGTATGCGGAAAGAGCCAAGTTTCTCTTCTAACGCCTCAAGCTTGCCCACGGCTTTTACTATCTGCGCGTCCTTACCAAACACTACAACGCCAGAAGAGTCGTATCCCCTATAACTCTCTCGCCTGAGCCCTTCTATGAGAACGGGAAGGGCGTTTTCTTTTCCCACGTATCCGATAATTCCACACATAGAAATCTACGAATTTCGTTGATTAAATCACAATGTTAACAAGGCGGCCTTGCACAACGACAACCTTTTTCGGTTTCTGTCCAGAGAGCCATTTTTGCACTTTCTGGCTCTCTAAGGCAACTTTTTCTGCCTCCTTTGCAGATATGTCTGGCAAAACCTGTACAATGTCTCTCACCTTACCGTTCACCTGCAGAATAAGATTTAAAACCTTTTCTTTCAGAATTTTGGGGTCGTAAGGGGGCCACTTCTGCTCGTGCACGCTTCCCTTCTTTCCCAGAATCTCCCAAAGTTCTTCTGTAATATGGGGAGCAAATGGTGCTGTGAGCACCAAGAGCGTCTCAACATCTTTTTTGGCCGGCTCCTTTGCTATCTCGTTTGAGTACTCCATGAGGGCGGCGATGGCCGTGTTGTACTTTAACTCCTCAATATCTTCCGTCACCTTCTTGATGGTGCGATGCCGCATGGCCTCAAGTCCGCTTTTTTTGTCCTGTGCTTTGTGAGCCATTGCCCAGACGCGATGAAGAAAGCGGAACACCCCCTGAATTCCCCTATCTGACCATTCTCCTCCCTCAGAAAACGGCCCCGTGAACATAAGGTACATCCTTACGGCGTCTGCCCCGCGGCTCTCAAAATACTCATCCGGGTTCACCACATTTCCTTTCGATTTAGACATCTTCATTCCCCCCTTGATAAGGAGCCCGTGGGCGCGAAACTTCCTGAAGGGCTCTTCAAAATCAATGAGACCGATGTCTTTTAGGGCCATGGTGATGAACCTTGCATACAGGAGGTGGAGAACCGCATGCTCCTGGCCTCCGATGTACATGTCTACGGGGAGCCACCGCCTTGTAATCTGCTGACTCCAAGGAACTTCTAATCCTACAGATGGATACCGCAGGAAGTACCAAGAGGAATCAAAGAACGTATCTGAAACGTCGGTCTCTCTTTTAGCTGATCCCTTACATTTTGGACATGTTGTATTCAGAAAACTCTCAACTGTTGCTAAAGGAGACTTTCCTTTTCCAGTAGGACGAAAATTCTTTACATAAGGAAGCAACACAGGGAGGTCTTCCTCTGGGACGGGAACCGTGCCGCATTTTTTGCAGTATATGATGGGAATCGGAACTCCCCAATACCTCTGGCGACTGATGAGCCAGTCGCGAAGATGATACTTGGTCGTCTTCTGTCCTCCTACGGACTTCACAATCTCCCATTTCGCCTCTTCAGAAGGCATGCCGTCAAACCTTCCTGATCCAACTAAATACCCGGGCTCTGTGTATGCCTCCTCCAACACGGGGCAGGTATGAGATCTTGGCTCTAAAGGGCAAATCACCATGGTGCTTTTGAGATTGTATTTCTCCGCAAACTCCCAGTCGCGTTGATCATGAGCGGGAACTGCCATAATGGCTCCGGTGCCGTAAGAGGCCAATACATAATCTGCACTGAAGATGGGGATCTCTTCTTTGGTTGCGGGATTGACTGCTTTTAGTCCCTGCAACTCAACTCCTGTTTTTTCTTTCGTAAGTTCCGTGCGCTCCAGCTCCGTCTTCTTTATCGCTGCCTCAATATATTCTCGAACCTCCTCTCCGTTTCGAATTTCGGATTTTTCGTTTTGGGCTCCGAGAAGCAAAGCGACGAGAGGGTGTTCTGGGGCCATCACCACATACGTGGCTCCGTATAAAGTATCCGGCCGCGTCGTGAATACTTCTATTTGATATTTGGATTTTGGAATTTGAAATTTTATAAGCGCTCCTTCTGACTTCCCTATCCAGTTTCTCTGGGCAAGTTTCGTGCGTTCTGACCAGTCAATCTTTTCTAAGTTCTTTAAAAGCCGACCTGCGTATTTTGTAATCCCGAAAAACCACTGCTCAAGCTCTTTTTGGATAACCTCAGAATCGCACCTTTCGCATCTTCCCTGAATGACCTGCTCGTCAGCCAGAACAGTCTTGCAGGAAGGACACCAGTCAACAGGAGCTTTCCCCCGATAGGCTAACCCCGCCTTGTAAAGTTGAAGAAAAAGCCACTGCGTCCACTTGTAGTATTCTGGCTTTGTGGTGTCCACCTCGTGCTCCCAGGCAAACAAAGCCCCGAGCCGCTTTAACTGCTTTCTGAAGTTTCGAATGTTCTTTTCTGTCTGCTCTTTGGGATGCGTTCCCTGCTTGATGGCAAAGTTTTCAGAGTGAATACCGAAGGCATCAAACCCCATGGGTTCAAAGACGTCGTATCCCTGCATGCGCCTGAACCTTCCGTGAATGTCGGATCCCGTGAAGGCGTACACGTTCCCCACGTGCAGTCCCTCGGCCGAGGGGTAAGGGAACATCATAAGGTTGTAGTACGGCTTCTTGGCCTTTTTCAAATCAACCTTCCAGGCCTTCTTTTCAGCCCAAATCTTTCGCCACTTCTCCTCTACCTGAAAGTAGTCGTAGCGCTTTCTCATAGAGCAAATTGTACGCTTTTTCAGTGTTTTTGTCTACAAAAACAAAAACTTCTCTTTTTGTACCCTCATGCGGAGATGACTGGTATAATTACAGCATGCGAATACCCGAGTTCCAAAACCACATTCTGAGCTGGTACAAGCGCAATCGGCGGGATATGCCGTGGAGGCGCACAAAAAACCCATATCGCATCCTTGTTTCTGAAGTCATGCTTCAGCAAACGCAGGTTTCTCGCGTACTTGTAAAATACCCGGAATTTTTGCGGGCGTTTCCCACACTGGAAGCACTTGCAAAAGTCCCAAAAAGAAAGCTTTTACAAATTTGGTCTGGGCTCGGATATTGGCGAAGGGCGCTCTATCTTCAAAAAGCTTGTTCTGTCATTCTTAGGCAATATCAGGGAAAATTTCCTCGAGACCCAAAACTTCTAGAACGGCTGCCCGGGGTTGGCCATTATACGGCCCGAGCTCTCACGTGCTTTTCGTTTGGGGCTTCTGACGCTTTTTTAGATACCAATATCAGAAGAACATATATTCATTTCTTTTTTCCAAAACGCAAAAACGTGTCAGACAAACAAATTTTACGAATCGCCAAAAAGGCCCTATACCCTATTTGGTACGACCGTACTAAACACGGTATATCTCCAAGGGAATGGCACTATGCGCTTTTCGACTATGGGGCGCTTGTGCTGAAAGACAAAAAGATAAATAGGCAAAGCAAGCATTACACAAAGCAAAAAAAGTTCGAGGGGTCGTTTCGCTCATTCCGCACCAAGATCATGCGCTTTCTCTTAGAGCAGCCAAATCAAAAAGCCACCCTGCGCAAAATAGAAACGATGCTCAAAAAATCGGGGTCTCCTTATTCTTCCAAAAAAATTCTGTCCTCTCTGCAAAAAGACGACCTCATAAAAAAACGAAGAAGATCTTACTCCCTCTAATCCTTAGTTATCCTTGGCTAAGCCAAGGATTATATGCCAAAAAGGGTTTTTGCGTTTTGGGTGGTGACGCGGGCCACCTCTTCTAAAGAAATACTTTTGATTCTCGCGATTTCTTCTGCGACATACTGAACGTTGAGGGGTTCATTCCGCTCTTCTTTTGCTTGTGGCGGGGCCAGATACGGAGAATCTGTTTCTAATACGATCCGCTCAAGCGGAATTGACGATACCACCTCCTCTGGACTTGGAAGCGCTGGAACCTGCTTAAGTATGAGCCCGTTAAATCCGATGTGCAATCCTTTTTCTACGAACCGCCGCGCCTGTTCTGTGGTTCCGGTATAGCAATGGACAACGCCTCGGCCGTTCCAACCGTCAATGAGCGCAAGAAGATCCTCGTGCGCCTTCCTGCAGTGGAATATAACGGAGAGGTTCAACTCTTGCGCAAGCTTCATCTGTTCCCTTAATGCATGCCTTTGCTTTTTCCGCGCCTCTTCGCGCTTTGTCTTGTTTTTGGATTCGTAATAGTAGTCCAGCCCGACTTCTCCTATCGCAACCACCCTCTCGCTCCGGGCCAGCAGCTTGTATTTCTCATACTCAAACTCTTCTGATCGCGTCTCAAACCCCGCAAGAAACTGCGCCCGCCCAGGGCGGGCTGTTTCTAACAGAGCCGATTGAAGTTCGAGACCGTCTACATGGCGCTTCTCCCCCAGGTGAATGGGATGAATGCCGACCGCGGCATATACTCCTTCTTCATATTGCCCCGCCATTTCCACGGCCCGCTTTGAGGTAGAGTACTGGGTTCCTGGCATAACAACCCAAATATCCGAATCTAAGGCTCGCCTGAGAACTTCTTGAGCATCACCTTTAAACGCGTTGAAGTTTACGTGGCCGTGCGTGTCTATGAGCATAGGAGTATTGTAGCCGACTTTTCAATAAAAAAAAGGCCTTACCGCAAGAGCAAGGCCAGTAACGGAAGAACGGTGTGATCTTAGTGGATTTTAGTGTATGAAGGTGTCGTAACGCTTCTTGCGGCGAGGGACTGCCGCGACTTCGAGGAAGGCGGGCTCAACCCGTTCGGCCTCCAATTGGCTCTGGACCCTGGGAATGAGCCGCTTTCTCAAGTCCTTGAGCCGGAATTCCCGACGATGGGTGCGCTCAGATCCGTTCGCGCGCCTCAGGATCTCTTCCAGCCGCGCTGCTTCTCCGCAGTAGTTGAGAAAACGAACCTGAAGATCACCGTTTCTGCTTTCCACATCTATCTCCTTCCTGAAGGTACTGTCTGCGCTACCGTTCTTTGAAGTATGTGAGAGGCAAGGACTGCTGTCAAGTTTCTTTGCGGGGAAACAGGGGTTGAGAAGTGTTTGTTTGAAGCTGCTGAAGAATTTTCTGCGAGGTCTCTGGAAGAAATGAGGCTACCAGACGCGCTATTTCCTGAATAGCAAACAGCAGATTACCAATTCTCTTTTCTTGCCTTTCGTGTTTCTCCCAAGGACGCTCTCTCTCTATATAACGATCACAGTACCTAATGACATTCCAGATAAAAACTAGGGCTTCATTAAATCTAAATTCTTCTATGGCCTTATCGCAAGCCCTTTTATTTTTATCAATAATTTTCTGAAAACCGGGAGTCAATGCGCTTTTAGGAATTGGGGGCTGGGCATTGAGAACTAACTTTAATACTCTCGCCACCAGATTTCCTAGTCCATTCGCCAAGTCAGCATTATACCGTTCTTGAAACTTCTCTTCGGTGAAGTCGCCGTCTTCTGCAGAAGGGATTTCGCGCAGTAAAAAGTACCTCACCGCATCGGCGCCATATTCTTCAATAAGCTGAAAAGGGTCCACTGTGTTGCCCAAGGATTTTGACATTTTCTCTCCTCCGACATTGATAAATCCGTGCACGAAAATGACACGGGGCAATGGCAAATTCAGGGCGAACAATATGCCAGGCCAAATGGTGGCGTGAAACCTCAAGATGTCCTTGCCCACCACATGGATGTCAGCTGGCCAGTATTTCTTGAATTTTTTACCATCGGGATACTCCAGGACGGAGAGATAATTTACAAGTGCGTCCGCCCATACGTATATCGTCTGCGTATCATCTCCTGGAACGGGGATTCCCCAGGCCAGGTCTTTGCGAGGCCGAGAAAAGCTCACATCCTGCAAACCCTCTGAAATAAAGCTGAGCATTTCGCGCTTTCTTGTTTCTGGCACGATGCGGAGAATGTCTTTCTCCAGGGCTTCCCTGATTTGAGATTCGTACTTGGAAAGGCGGAAGAACCAATTGCGCTCTTTGATGTGTTCAGGTTCGGTTCCGTGAATCTTACACTTCCCGTCTGCGAGATCCTTCTGAGTAATGAACGCTTCGCAGCCCACACAATACAACCCCTCATATTCCTTTTCATATAAATCTCCTTTCTTTTGAAGCTCTTTCCAAACAACTTCCACTGAGGGCCAATGCCGCTTTTGGTCGGTGGTTCTAATAAAATCAGTGTTTGAAATATTGAGGGCACGGGCAAGTTCTTGAAACTGCTCTGCAATACCATCCACAAATTTTTGAGGGGGCAGGTTCTGCTGCGAGGCGGCTTTTGCGATCTTTGCTCCGTGCTCATCGGTTCCCGTCAAAAAAAACGTGTCCTCGCCTTTTCGCCTATGCCATCTTGCAATCACATCTGCCTGAACAAATTCTAAAGCATGGCCGATATGCGCCGGCGCATTTACATAGGGTATTGCTGTTGAAATATAGAACTTCTTTTCCATTCAATCGGCCGCTTCTTCTTCCGCCTTCTTCTTTCTCTCTAGGAAATCGTGGAGGAACTCGAAAAGAATGCCAGCTAAAGGAACCGCGAGAAATGCCCCTATTATGCCCCACAGCCTACCTCCGACTGCGAGAGAGACGAGAACAAGAACCGGGTGAAGCCCCACAAACCTACGGCTCAACAGGGGCGTGAGTACGTTATTCTCAATCTGCTGAATAAGGGTGAATGCTCCCACCATAAAGAGGGCGCGCAAGGGTGAATCCAGGCCGACGATGATCGCAATGAGGAATCCTGCGATGAGAGGACCCACGATGGGAACAAAGTTTGTGATGCCGGCGATCACGGACAAGGAAACTGGGTAACGAACGTCAAAAATCAAAAGAGTGAAATATGTGAGAAGGCCAACGAACAGCGAACTGATGATGCGGGAAAGGAACCACCCCGAAACGCGCTTTTGAGATCTTCTCCAAAGGTTGAATGCAAGGGTTTCATATCGCTTCGGGAAAAGGAACGAGATAGCGCGCTCTACCGTGCGCTCTTCAAGAGAAACGAATAATGCCATGCTCAATATGAAAATAGCGGAGATTATACCCCCGAGCACCGCAAAAAGTCCGTTCAAGACTCCCGAGGCTAGGTCTTGCGCATTCTTATTTAAAACATCGATGAGTTCTTGAACGTCGGAAAACGCCACGAGTCCGAGGTCTCTGAGCGGAGGAGAAATGCTATTGAAGTATTCGGGGAAGCGCCCTGAAAAACGTTGGAGTTCCAGGGTAAAAAATGGGGTCATGGCGTAGATCATGAGCGCGAGGAGGCCAAACGAGGCCAGATATATTCCCACGGCAGCTGCGACCCTGGGAACCTTGAACTTTACGAAGAACTCAATGACCGGATTGAAGAGAATGGAAATGACCATTCCTAAAATCAGCCACAGCAATATATCTTTGATGAGGAAGAACACGTATAGCCCAAGCACCGCAACGAAAATCTTCACGATGCTGCCCCAGGAGAGGTCGAGGAGACGTTCTTTACTTGGATTCATAACGCTTTGAGAAGCTTCGTGAGTCGCTCCCGATTCGGAGCGGGACCCACCAGCGCACAATTGAGCTTGGCTGGCTTGAATATATCTTGCGCCAGCCGCAATACATCGTCCTGCGTCACTGCGCTTATTCTATCATACACCTGTTCCAAAGCGTACGTTTCTTTCTCCAAAAGCTCTTGCAAGCCGTAAAAGGAAGCTTTTGCGTCTGAAGATTCAAGCGAGAGCGCAAGCTTCCCCCTTAGATTATCCTTCGCTTTTTGAAATTCTTCTGCGGGTATGCGCTCTGTGGCCGTCTTCCGGTACTCTTCCAGCATCACCTTTACCGCGTCTTCAACGTTTTCTTTTTTGACTCCGGCTGCGGTCACTACAAATCCCGTATCGGGATCTGTTTCACTGTCTGTTGAGACGTAGTAGGCAAGGCCGCGCTTTTCCCGAACCTCCGTGAACATCCGAGAGCTCATCATGCCTCCCAGTACCGTGGCCAGAATCTCCTGGGCATAGCGCCGGGGATCTGAAAGCGAATATGCCCGCACGCCCAAACGCAGGTGCACCTGGTCTGTCTTGCGGTCTTCGACCAACAGCCCTGGCTCTGTCTGTTTTTCTGCAACAGGCGCCTTATGACGAAAATCGGCCGCTGGCACTGACTTAAATTTCTCTGCGACCCGTTGTTCCGCATCTGCCGGGATTTTGCCCGCAAGGCACACGACCGTATTGGAGCCGACATACTGAGAGTTCACGTATGCAACAAGGTCTTGACGCGTAAGCCCTGTGACGCTTTCTTTTGTTCCCACGATATTCCAGCCAGCAGGCGAATCCCCGTAGAGAAGCTGGCGCCAAAGAATCTGCGCCCTGGACATAGGAGAATCGTTCCGCATATGAAGCTCTTCCATCACCACCCCTTTCTCCTTCTCTATTTCTTCTGCGGGCAGCAGAGAAGCTAAAAAAATATCGGCTACCCAATCCAGGGACAGTTCAAAGTGGCGCGCATCAACCTTGGCATAGTATCCGGTGTAATCTTCACTTGTAAATGCATTGTACGTTCCTCCGACTCGGTCCAGAACTTCTGCAACCGCAATCGGAGTAGGTCTTTTTGCCGTACCCTTGAAGAACATGTGCTCTAAAAAGTGGGAGATGCCGTTTTGTTCTTTTGTCTCGTTCTTAGATCCCGTTCCCACGAGCACGAGCACGGTCAGCGACTCCGAACTTTCTTGCGGGAACGTAAGAACCCGCAATCCGTTCTGGAGATTCGTCTTCTTAAGCATAAAGTTTTTTTTCAATCGTCTTTTCCACGTCCTTTATTTTTACCCGCTCTTGCTTCATCGTATCCCTGTCGCGAATGGTCACGTCGTCTTTCTCCAGGGTTTCAAAATCCACGGTGACGGCAAAAGGCGTGCCTATCTCGTCTTGCCTTCGGTAACGCTTTCCGATGCTTTGGGTCTCGTCGTATTCGCAAACAAATCTTTCGGATAGCTTTTGGTGCAGGGATTTTGCAACCCTGTTCAACGAATCTTTCTTGGAAAGAGGCAACACGGCGACTTTCACGGGAGCCAGCCACTTCGGGAATTTCATCACAACCCGAGTTGCGCTCTCGCCCTCTTCTGCTTGCCCTGAGCTCTTCGAACGGGCCGTGGGCGCCTGTTCTTCGTGATACGCTTCGAGCATTGCAACCAACACCGACCGGTCAACGCCCCAAGTGGGTTCAATCACATGCGGCACGAATTTGTCTTTCGGATCCTCGGGGTTCGTATACGTAAGATCAACCTTGCTTTCATGCATATGATTCTGCAGATCAAAATCTCCTCGGTATGCCAGGCCGTACAGTTCTTCCTGCCCAAAAGGATATTCATATTCGATATCCACGGTCCGCTTTGAGTAGTGCGCGCGTTCTCCGTCCGGAATATCAACGTAATGAAGTTTCTTTTCCGAAACTCCAAGGTCCTTAAGCCACAGCTTCATCTCTTCCAGCCAATGTTCAAAATGCTCCTCCCAATCTTTCTCGCGCACAAAGTATTCAATCTCCATCTGTTCAAATTCCCTGGTGCGGAAAATAAAGTTGCCAGGAGTAATTTCGTTGCGGAATGCCTTTCCAACCTGTGCCAAACCAAAAGGCACTCGGGGATGCATAGTATCCATGACATTTTTGAAATCTACGAACATCGCCTGCGCGGTTTCTGGACGAAAGTACACTATGTTGGCAGCGTCTTCGGTAGAGCCGAGAAATGTTTTGAGCATTAGATTGAATTGAACGGCATCTGTCCACTCGTTCAATCCACAATTAGGACATGGAGGTACTGTCCATGATCCGGGTCGTTCTTCTGAAATACCGCCTATTTCGTCAGGTCTAAATCGCCGATGGCACATACGACATTCCACAAGCGGATCCTGAAAGTTCTTCAAGTGGCCACTTGCCTCCCACACCTTTGGATTCATGAGCAAGGCGGCGTCAATGCCCATGATATCTGCGCGCCGATGCACGAACCGTCTCCACCATTCCTGTTTAATGTTGTTCTTCAGTTCAACGCCAAGGGGACCGTAATCCCACGTATTTGCCAGTCCTCCGTATATCTCAGAGGAAGGAAACACAAAACCGCGCCGCTTGGCGAGAGAAACAATATTCTGCATCGCGTCTTCCATAAACCCACTCTATCACTTATCTTTAACCGAGTTAAGTTGTGAATAACTTAGCTAAGCTAAGGATTTAAAAAGGATTTAAGGATTACTGTACCTTGCCTGTTTCCTCTGACACGGACGGGTCGTCTGGAAGAGCGCTTGAAACGGCAGGGGCGGTATCTGAGACCTGACGCAAGGTGAACGCGTCCTCTCCTTCAACTCGGGCCTCGTACACGAGCTGAGGGACGGTTCCCCGCTGAGCCGCGCTTGGAATGAATTTTATCTGAAACGCCACCGAGGGAGCTTCTTCTTGAGCACCGGCTCCTGCGGCAACGTCGCCCGCACGCCACTCAACTTCCCGAGTTTCCGAATTGTAGGAAAGCTGCGAAGACTTGGGCATCTGCTTTCCCGTGGGTTTCACCTCCAAAGGCATACTAGCTCGCACGACAATATTTCTCGCATCGTTGTACCTGTTGGCGACGCTCCATACGACCGTGTACGTGGTGGGTATGCCGACTTGAGGAGGAATGGGACCCGTGTTGCCGAACACCTCATCTTGATAAAGCACCTTCTGCTCCAGATCCAGTTGGGTGTTCACCTTCACGTCAAACCGGTTCTTTGCATTCTGAACAAGCACCGTGTTGCGAACAAAGAAATTCTCTTCCCGCGAACTTACCCTGGTCCACTCGTCTTTCACGTCTATCCAGAACTCAACCCTACCCTCGTCTCCCGGCCCAAGATATTTCAGTTGAGGAACGCTATCCCATAGTATGGAGGTATCTCCCTGACCCACTCGTCCCTGGGAAGCGTTGAGGGTGGCAAAATCAAGCGCCCGCCCCTCAAGAGTGGAAACAAGCGAGAGATTCTGGAGAGACTGGTCCGACAGGTTGCGGAATGAAATCTCGTAGTGCAGCGTGTCTCCCGGAGAAGCCACGTAATCAGAAGACCCGTTCACCTTTTGAGTGACGAGCACCTGAGGAGTCGCAACCTCAACGGCCCGCGTTGATTCGTTGAGCACGAGGAATGTCCCTTCTTTCCAGCTTCCGATGGTTGCCTTGAAGGTTTTTACCTCTCCCAACGATCCCTGAAGGTTGCCCTTCAAAGAGATTTTTCCTCCCTGATCTTTATTCAACAGACCGATGTTCCATTCGCGAGATCCGATGGAAGCCGGAAGTGTTGAGACAATCTCGAATCCTTCGGGGTATTCAACTTTCAGAAGGAGGTCCTGCAGAGGATAGTCCGAGGACGAGTCGTAGGTAAGAAAAAAGTCAAACTCCTTGAGGTTCTCGGCCGATGCGGGGAGATCCCATTCCAGGCGCACGGGACTTGAGGAAAGCAAGGTGACGCTGCTTGTTTGCGCCTCGTACTTTGCAGAAATGTTTTTAGGACGATATGTCAGCTGTGCCTTGGCTTCTTTCCGTTCTCCCTGGCGCCCGAAGAGCCGCCCCTTGAATTCAATGATTTGTTCTTGGCCCGGATAGATATCCCCGAGCTCTTTGGTTTGGCGCCTCTGGCTTCCTTCAGCAGCTATGGATCCTATCGGAAAATCAAATACCAGGATGAGCTGCTCAAGTGAAAAATCGCTGTTGTTCTTGTATTTCACGGCGTATGTAATCTCCTCTCCTGCCCCGGCTGTCGCGGGAGCTAAAATCTCCAACTTCATGTATTCGCGGGAATACGCATTCCTCTGCCAATACCAAGCAAGCACTATGCCCATAAGGAGAGCTGTTATACCGAGCATGATGAGCGTTTTCTTTGACATACTTTTATTACGAAACGAGGACAATGGCGCGTTCAAGGTATGCGCGCGAAATCCGGGAAAGCTCTCCTTGTTCTCTTGTGTCTAATTTCAGTGTTTCGATGCTGCCAAGGGATTCTGTGAGCAAAGACATAACGAAAGGAAGGGCCGCTGGAGATTCTTTCTTGAGCTCTTCTGGCGCCGGAGCATATCCGCAGCGCGAAAGAAGGTTCCAAAGGAAGTGATAGTAGGCGAGGGAAGATATGAACGAACGTTCTTCTGATGTGTTGAGGATACCCAGCACTTCCAGCAGATGCTTCCAAAGAACCGCATCCCGTTCTTTCTCTTCGCAAAAGCGCTGGCACAAGGCAGCTGCGGCCAGGGCGCTTCTCATGCTTTTTGCATTGGCACGGAGGCCCTCGTGCCGGTTCTGAAGCACGGCATCCACCACTCTCCATATTCTTCCCTGTATAAACTCAATGTGAGAGAACGAAAGGGGCTGAAGTGCTGCGCGGAGCTTAGATGCTGGCTTTCTGGCTCCTTTGGCGAGCAGGCGCATTTTGCCGAAGCGCTCTGTGAAACACACACACCACAGGTCGTATTCTCCCTTGGCTTCTGTGCCCAAAATGATGGCGCGTGTATCGTATCTACTGCTCATGGTCGTATCCCTATCCACAACTTCTTGCCTGCCTTGCCGTCAGGCAGGTCTCCCAGAACAAGTTCCTTTGCGACCGCGGTTTTGGTTCGACCCTCACGCATCTCCGATACCCCGGCACCTCTCTTGACGGCAGCTTCGTGGGTACGCAGGAGATCTGCCGCGTCCCCTTCATATGCAAGCAATATCTTCTCTGCGGGCGTAAGGTGCGCCTCTTTGCGCATCTCCTGGATCCTGCGGATGATATCCCGCACCATACCCTCTTCTTTCAGTTCTGGAGTAATGGTGAAATCAAACTCCAAATCTTCTTTCATTGAGGGTGAGTATATGACGTTTTTTATGTTCACCTCTTCTTTCAGCACATTAAGGATCTCCGGGGAATAGTCGGCCGACTTTCCTCGTATTTTCAATAGCGCTAAGGGTTGACGCACCCTAACGCCGGCTTGCGCCCTCAAGGCCAATATCTTTGCCACGAGCTCGCGGAGTGAAGCCATCTGGACCTCCAGCTTGGAATCTCGGAGGGTTTTTTGAGGTTTTGGCCAAGAAGCCAGGTGCACGCTTTCTTTCTGTCCCAAGCGCTCAAACATTGCTTCGCTCAGAAAAGGAATAAAAGAAGCTGCCGCACGGCTCACTTGCTCCAGCACGAACCCGAGTACCAGGGAAGCTTCCTTTCGCTGCCGCCCTGAGGCCGCAATCTGAAACCTCGTCCTTGACCTGCGGATGTACCACTGGGAGAGATCTTCTCCAACAAAGCGCTCCAGGGCACGGGTAGCTCCCGTGACGTCATACGCATCCATGGATGTCTCCATGTCAGCTATGAGAGAAGCCAGGCGAGAAAGAATCCATCGGTCCAACACATTCTTTGCTTTCGGAGCCTCTGAAGCACAGTTCTTAGCTCCGTAGGTTTCATAGAATACGAGAGAGTTCCATAGGGGAAGCAGGAACTTCCTGATTGATCCTTCAATACCCTTCTTGTTGAATAACTTGGAATCCCCGGGCTGGTTCAGCGTAAAAAAGTACCATCTGACGGCGTCTGCTCCGTATGCGTTCACGATCTCCCAAGGGTTTACGATATTTCCCTTGGACTTTGACATCTTCTCACCCTTCTCGTCCAAGACATGGCCGAGGACGATGGCATTTTTGTAGGGAGCTTTAAATCCCAGCAACGTGGACACGACGAGCAGGGTGTAGAACCAACCCCGCGTCTGATCAATGCCTTCCACGATATAATCTGCCGGGAATTCTTTCGGCGGTTTCGAATTTCGGATTTCGAATTTCGGATTTTGCGCAAAGGGCATGGCCCCGGAATCAAACCATACGTCCACCACATCCTTCACCCTTCTCATCGTTCCTTTCTTGCCCACCCGCCTCGGAAGCATTGCGGGCAGGCATGTGGTGCAAAAGAACCAGGCGTCGTCCACGAACGGACGATGCAAGTTTACTTCCATGCGCTCATCTAAAGGAAGACGAGTAAATCGCACAAGGCGCGTTTCTGCAACCCGCAACCCCTCGTTTCTGCGCCATGCGATGATCTCCTCGCGAGTAAGGCCCCTCATAGCGGCTTCCAACATAGAAAGCGGAAGCTCATGGCTAATGAGAAGAATGCGTTTCCCTTGATATCTATTCTCAAGCTCAAGAATAAAATTATATATGCGTTTCTGCACATCGTGCCAGTTCTCTCCCCCGGGCATAGGGTCTTCAAACCTTCTCAGATAGTGCTCTTCTGGGGTTTCTTTCGGCCTTGCCCATACTTTTCCAATTTTAGTTACATGTTTTCCGTTCAATTCACCTACATTTACCTCACGGAGCGCTTGCACTGTTTGGGGATTCACGCCAATTACTTTGCCGATAATATCTGCTGTTTGCTTGGTGCGAAGAAGATCTGAAGTGAAAATAAAATCAATTTTTTGTTTCTTCAGTTGTTTTGCTTGTTTCTCAACCTGAGCCCTCCCCTTTGGAGTAAGCGGCAAGGGTTTTTTCTCTGGCCAGCAAGACATAACATCAGAAAGCTGGCGCTCCGAATGGCCGTGACGCATAAGAAAGTATGTATTGGAAGAGAAGTTCTGAGAAGCCAATTCTCCAACAGAACCAATTATTTTGCGAGCTCCGCATGAACCGCATTCCCATATAGGAAGTGGAGTTCCCCAATATCTCTCCCTGGAAAATGCCCAGTCTTTTACCTCGGAAAGCCATTCCCCGAACCTTCCTTTTTTAATGTGCGGAGGAATCCAATTGATATCCTGATTATTCTTGAGTAGCTGAGCTTTAACTTTACGCGTTGCCACAAACCAGCTTTCCTTTGCGTAGTACAGCAGCGGGGTAGAACATCGCCAGCAAAACGGATATTCATGCTCATAGTCTTCAGTTCTAAATAGGTTACCGTTCTTTTCTAAAATTTCCAGAATTAAATCTTCAGTTTTTTTATCTTTTACATACATGCCCTCCAACTCCTGTCCCACGTAAACAAACTTGCCCTGTTCATCAACGGTATGAAATTTAGGCAAACCGATTTTAGTTCCAAGATTATAGTCATCCTCTCCATACATGACCGCAGTGTGAACTACTCCCGTGCCATCTTCCGTAGAAACAAAGTCGGCTGCGTATACCTTGTAGGCTTTGCTGTCTTTGGCAAACGCTTCGATGGCAAATAGAGGTTCGTACTCTGATCCTATTAAATCGTCTCTGAAAACCGTCTGATAGCGCTTTAAGTTTGAGGAGTCAAAATCGGAAAAAATCTTAGAAGCAAGGTTTTCTGCCAAAATATAATGCTCACCGTTCTCAGACCATCTTACATATTGAATACCTTTATCGGCTGCTATCGCTAAAGCGATATTGCCCGGAAGCGTCCACGGAGTAGTAGTCCATGCCAAAATGTAGTCTCCGGCATATACGCTGCCACCAGTACCATGATGTGATTTCACTTTAAATTTCACATATATCGATCGATCGGTAATGGTCTTATATCCCTGGGCAAGCTCGTGCGAAGAAAGCGCGGTTCCGCACCTACTGCAATACGGCACTACCTTAAAGTCTTTGTACAGTAGTTTTCTCTTGGAAAACTCCTTGATAATGCCCCAGAGCGTCTCAATATATTCCCTGGTATAGGTGATGTAGGGATCCTTGGTGTCTAGCCAGAATCCCACGCGCTCAGTCAGATCTTCCCACTCTTTCTTGAATTCCCATACCGACTGCTTGCATGCTGCGTTGAACTTCGCGATGCCGTATCGTTCAATGTCTTTCTTGGACTTCAGGCCCAGTTTTTTCTCAATCTGCAACTCCACGGGTAAGCCGTGCGTATCCCAGCCCGCCTTGCGGGGGACAAAAAATCCCTGCATGGTTTTGTAGCGGCACACGACGTCTTTGAACACGCGCGTGAGCACATGGTGAATGCCAGGCCCCGCGTTTGCCGTCGGAGGCCCCTCGTAAAAGACAAACGGGCGCTTTCTCTTGCGTTTTGCCAGGGATTGTTCAAAGGTATTTTCCTTCTTCCATCTCTTCAATATGCGCTCTTCTGACTGAGGAAAATTCACGTCCATATCTCCCAATCTACCATCGTTTGAGCGTATTTTCAATTACATGCGCTCTGGGGTCTTGATGCCCAAAAGATGAAGGGAGTTCTGAATACTCTGGGCTGTAGCCGCGGTGAGTAAGAGACGAAGGTTCTTTTGCTCTTCTGTTTCTGCTTTGAGCACCGGATGCGTATTGTAGAAAAAGTTGTACTTCTGGGCAAGATTAAGCGCGGAGTTCACGACGGCGTTGGGAGCTAACTTTTCTACGGCTTCTTGCACGATCTCAGGAAACTTTTGGATGTGTCGCAATATATCCATTTCTTCTTTTGAGAAATTTGTATAGGTAGTTTTTGATTTTGGACTTTGGATCTTGGATTTTCTTAAGATGCTCTTGCACCTGGCGTAGGTGTATTGCAGGTACGGACCGCTGTCTCCGTCCAGGCTCAGAGATTTTTCAACGTCAAAAATGATATCCTTACCCAAATTCCCCTTCAAGAACGAATACTTGATGGCCCCAAGGGCTATGCTTTCTTCGGCGCCTTCCTTCTCTTGTTCTGGAATCTTGCTGCCCTGCGAGTTCACGAGCTGAGAAACCCTGTCTTTCACTCCCTCAATCAGCCCTTCTGCCGTCATGACGTTTCCCGTACGGCTCGACATCTTGCCTTCGGGCAAGCGAACCATCCCGTGAGCCACGTGCCGGGTCTTTTGAGCTAAGTCGGGAGAGGTCTGCTCCAACACCTTCAGCAGAACCCTAAAGTAATCTATGACCTCGCTTCCGGTGACGATAACGGAGAGATCATATTTGAAATCCTTGTATTTGATGGGAGCCAGACCAAGCTCTTTTGCTTCATAGGTGGGGAGGCCTTGCGCTGACACGAATACCCGCGTGTGCAATCCGTATTTCTCTCCGGGGAATACGACCGCTCCCTGGCTCTTCTTAAAGATTCCTTTCTTCAATCCCTTCTCTATGATGCCGAGGCCAACTTTTCCCACCTTGCTCTCAAAGTAGTAGGCCGAAAACTTGGTCCCCAACCTCTGATATATGGTTTCAAAATATTCAAGGCTCCACTTCTTTCCTTTTTCATACATCTCTCGCACGGAAGCGTCTTGCGCAAAGATTTTTACGTTCAGGGCGTCGATTTCCTGCCTTGCTTCCTGGTCTTTGCCATATGCGATGCTTCCTGCTGCATACGACTGGCCCAAAAACTTCGCCCGTTCTTGCAGTGTTCTGTTCTCCATCTCTTGCAAAGAGATTCCCTGCTGCTGCATGCCCCATATGGCCTTTGCCACGTGCAGCCCTGCGTCTCCCTGGTAATTCACGCGCCGCACCTCTGCCCCTTGGGCTTCAAAAAGACGAGAGAGCGACTCTCCCACGATGTTGCTGTAGAGGTGGCCGATATGAAATTCTTTGAAAGGATTGGGGTCGGTGAACTCCACCATCACCTTTTTCCCTTTCCAGCCAGAATTTTTTCCATATGCTTCTTTCTTTTTTAATACTTCCCTGAGCTCATTGAACAGATATTTTTTGCTCAAGAAGAAATTGATGAATCCGGGGCCGGCAACCTCAACCTTTTCAATTGAACTCTTTTTATCAATCTTGGAGTTCATGGCGGACACCATAAACTCTGCAACTTCACGGGGACTGCGCGAGAGCTTCTGCCCGAGCGCGAAAGCGATATTTGTGGAGTAGTCTCCGTGCTCTGCCAGCTGCGGCCGCTCAAAAACAACCGCTTCAACGCTTTGTCTAAGATTTTTTACCGCTTCCAGCACCAGCCTTTCCAGATCTCTTGTGATCATGTTTATTTCAATATTATCCCATTTACCCATATAATGAAACTGTATATGAACCATCCCTCACTGCATTCGGGAGAACCATATAGTTCTCGCTAACGCTCAAACTATGAGCATACTGGCAGAAAACAAGAGAGCCGCACACGACTACGACATGAAAGAACGCTTCCACGCGGGCATTGTCTTGAACGGGCAAGAGGTAAAATCAATCAAGCTGGGGCGGGCGCAGCTGGCCGGTTCCTTTGTCTTATACCAAAGAGGAGAGCTTTTTTGGGTGGGAGCTGCCATACCCCCCTACCAGCCGGCTAACGCTCCCGCCGGATTCAAGGAAGAACGGCCGCGCAAGCTGTTGCTGCAAAAACAAGAGATTTCCCGCCTGATCGGGAGCAGCCAGAACCAAGGGTTGACTTTTCTCCCAATTCGCCTGTATACTGTGAAAGGCAAGATCAAGATGGAATTTGCCCTCGCCAAGAAACGCAAGAAGGGCGATAAGCGACAGATCATCAAAAAACGGGAAGCAGAACGGGAAATGCGAAGAAATCTTTCTTCTTGAGCCATATGGGGGTGCGTGCTTTGACAGAGGAGAAAGGAACCGCTTGCAAGCCGAGCTTCCGGGATAAGCTCGTAAATTCATTCCCGGGGCATACAACTGCCAACGTATTTCAGCCCCAACGGGCGTACGCTTTCGCGTAATTTCGAAGGCCATCTGTCTCTTGATTCTCAATAGAGAAAACAGGTGTCAACCATTGAGATAGGCTAGACGCTCACGGATTCCAGGGCAGATAGCCGAAACCTTCAAGGAATCCTCAAAAGAAGGGTTTTGCCCAATTTCCACCTTCTTCATAGTCGCCAATTGGGATACGCTTGAAGACGGCTGTTCCAAACTTTTCTGGACGGGAGCTCATCCTCCCCACCTCCACACTTCGACTCGTTTCAATAATTGTTCAACTACTTGCAAAAGCGAATATTCATAAACAATCAAATACGGAGCCCTCAGGTCAGAGTCATTGACCAGAAGGGAAAACAGGTCGGGGTCGTCACCCTGCAAGAAGCCCTGGGGCTTGCAAGGGCCAGCGGATTAGACCTTATCCAGGTAACCGAGCGCGTGGATCCCCCGGTATGCAGGATTGGGGAATACGGAAAATATCTCTACCAGCTGGAAAAGAAGGCGCGGGAAGGAAGGAAGCACGAGGGCGGAGACATGAAAGAGGTACGGCTTACCTTCAACATCTCGAAGAATGACCTGGAGACGCGCGTGAGGCAGGCGGAGAAATTCCTTGCCAAGGGAGACCGGGTGAGGGTCGTACTCCCCCTACGAGGAAGGCAAAAGGCCCTGGAGGGTTTTGCGAGAGAGAAGATGGGACTCTTCCTTGCCAGCGTCAAAGAGCATTCCCAGGCAAAGGTAGAGCGGGAAGTCAAGCGGGAACCCCGCGGGCTCTCAATGATTATTGGGAAATAAAATAATATGCCGGGAAAAACAAGAAAGTCCATAACAAAACGGTTCAAGATTACCAAGAACGGAAAAATGCTCCGGCGTCTTGTGGGTCAAGACCATTACCGCCAGAAAAAAACCGGCAAGCGGAGACGCCATGGACGCAGATGGATTCCGCTTTCTGTATCTGAAACAAAGAAATTTAAAAAATTGTTTTCGTATTAACATATATGGCGCGCGTCAAACGAGGAACAGCGGCAAAGAAACGCAGAAAGCGCTTCCTGCAGCACACCAAGGGCTTCAAGTGGGGCAGAAAATCAAAATACCGTCTTGCGAAAGACGCGCTTCGTCACGCCTGGACATATGCCTATAGGGATAGGAAGGCAAACAAGCGCACCATGCGAGCCCTATGGCAAATTCAGGTGAATGCGGCTACCCGCGCAGAGGGCGTCACCTACAGCAAATTCATGGGACAGCTGAAAAAGAAAAATGTCGCCCTGGACCGCAAGGTTTTGGCCCAGCTCGCAGAACAGAAGCCGGAGGCTTTTGCCGCCATCGTCAACTTAATTAAGTAGGTGGAACTAAGCTCTAGTAAAGAACGCCCTCTCTTTTTAGAAGGAGTTTTTTCTTTTCTGCGCCTCCTCGATACCCTCCAGAAGTTCCATCAGAGCGCACGACGCGGTGACATGGAACCTTAGGATCCGTATTCCTATTGAGCGCGTTACCAACGGCGCGCGATGCCATGGGCCGGCCGCTTCTCCGCGCCACCTCTTGGTACGTGAGTACCTGCCCCCTGGGAATGGTTTTGACGACTTCGTAGACCTTCTTTTGAAAGGAAGTGATGGGCCTTTGTAATGATATGTTTTGCATTCTGAAACTTAAGATACGACATAGCTTCAGCATAGGGAAGCCAGACGCACCCCGAATGCTCGAAAGAAATACGCACCTCTTGCTGACTCGTCTGCGCGAGATAGAATACGACGGTCTTGAATATGTTCTTCCCCTGCACTCGGAACGAATAGGTGATGAGCTCTCTGAATCCGGGGAGCAGCTTGATGCCGCGCAGACCAGTCTCTTCCTGCACTTCCCGATGCACGGTGTCTTTTTCTTTTTCTCCTGGTTCCACGTGCCCTTTCGGCAGATCCCAATACGATCTGCTGCTTTTCTTGCTCATGGAGGGATAGTGGAGCAATAAATACTTTGGCTGTCCCTGCTCAAGCCGGAATACGACCGCTCCCGCTGATTGTTCCTTTTGCATCTTTCAATTCTTCAACTTTTTTAGGAACTTTGCAAGGGGCAGGGTATTCGCAACATCGCTTGCCTTAGCCCATCCCCTGCGCGCCTGGGCTATGCCATATCTCAACACGGAAAAATGCTCTTTCCGATGCGCGTCAGAGTCAATGACAAGAGCGGTTCCTGCCTCAACCGCCTTGCGAATATCAGAATCTTTGAGATCCAAGCGCTCTGGATACGCGTTAACCTCCAGCAGGGTTCTTGTTCTCTTTGCCGCTTTAATGACTGCATCCATGTCCACCTCGTAAGGTTCGCGCTTCTGAATTATTCTGCCCGTTGGGTGAAAGAGGATGTCAACGTGTGGATTCTCCATGGCTCGTATGATGCGCGCGGTCATCTCTTTTTTGGGAAGCTTAAATAAAGAATGTACTGATGCTCCGACAACATCCAGCTTTGCAAGCGCCGTGTCTGCGATATCCAATGTTCCGTCTTTGCGGATATTCACCTCAGCCCCCTTGAGCACGGTGATACCAGAAGCTCTTTTATTCACGCGGTCAATTTCTGCCATTTGTTTCAGTAGTTTCTTTTCATCGGAGCCGCCGGTCATGGCAAGATCTCTTGTGTGATCGGTAATCGCAATATATGAAAGGCCCTGGCGTTTCGCTTCCTTTGCCATCTCTTCAATGGAATGCTCTCCGTCGGTCCAGTTGGTCTGTACCTGAAGATCCCCTTGAAGGGAATCGTACGAAATAATTTTGGGGGATTTGCCTTTCAGGACCTCCTCAATCTCTCCGGTATCTTCCCTTAGTTCGGGTTCAATATATGAAAGCCCGAGCGCCCCGTAGACATCTTCTTCGGTTCTACACGCGACTCGTTTCCCACTCCTGAAGGAAAATACGCCATATTCCGAAACCTTGAATCCCTTTTTGATCGCAAGCGTACGCAGTTTTACGTTGTGTTCCTTGGAACCCGTAAAATATTGCAGACCCGCTCCGAACGTTTCTTCAGGAAGCACCCTGAGATCGATATCGAACCCATATTCGGTGCGTACGGAAACCTTTGTGGGGCCCTTGCCCCATATCTTTTTATATTTGACTTCTGCGAGAAAAAAATCGATGAGTTTCTGGGGTTTTTTTGAGGTAGCCAAGATATCTATGTCTCCAACGGTCTCGCGCATTCTTCTAAAAGAGCCTGCAGGAACCACCTCTTTGGCAAATGAGCTGTTTTGCAAAAGTTGTGTATACTCTTGCACATACGGAAATATATTGCCGAGCAGCCATCTGCCAGAAGAGCGCCTCACGAGCGCGATGCCCTGGAGAATGTTTTGTTCGGTTTTTGCCCCGAATCGAGGAAGCTTGCGTATCTTGCCCGCAAGAGCAGCTTTTTCGAGGTCTTTTAAATTTTTTATTTTCAGGCGCTTATAAAGCTCCGCAACTGCCTTTGGGCCAACACCCTCTACGGAAGTAAGCTCGTCTAAATCTACGGGCATGCGCTTTTGCTCTTTTTCATAATTCCGTACCTTCCCGGTCCTAAGATATTCTTCAATGTGTCCCGCTATTCCCTTGCCGACCCCAGGAATCTTTTCCAAGCCAGCTGTGCCTTGGCGCTTATAGATATCCTGCACGTCCTCTGCTAAAGATTCCAAGGCAAAGGCTGCGCGCTCATACGCCTGCGGCTTGAACGGAACATCGCGCATCGCAAGATACAGAGCCAAATGAGAAAACATCTTGGCGAGTTCCCTGTTTCTCATGCATATATCGTATCACAAAAAAGGGAGCCGCTTCCCCTCCGCCATGGTTAGGCTAAAGAAAGCGGCTCCTGAACGGCCTCCTCTCTCAACACGGGAGGCAGCTCTTCTACGGTATTGACATACCGCAGGATATCCCTGAACTTCGCTGAGTACTCGGGGGGCAGACTGCCGCCCCGCACGAGCTCTCGCACCACAACGAGCCTCCTGAGATGACCGCGATGGAACTCTTCGTCCCACTTCACGTATCCAAGCTCGGTGAAGGTGCCCGCGCTTAGCCCCACGCAGACGCAGACGTCTACCTCGGAGACGACCGCGTAGTTCGTGTGGAACCAATCTGGTCGTTCCTGCACATCATCTGCCGTATTTCTGTAGGGCTGCACCTGCTCATTGGGCCAGGGATCTTGATCCGAAGGAAAGAGGACTACGTGACGCCTACCGCCGGCTGCCTTGTATGCCTCTGCCACGGCGGCAAGCATGCCGCCGTCTGGGTTTACCCAGAGTTCGTGGCCTGCCTTCGCGATTTCCTCTCCGACTCGAGCTGCCTTGCTGATCACGTCCTCTTTCTTCATGCCAAGGAACATGCTCAGCATCGTGAGGTCCGTCGGCCCGATGATACCTACTCTCATTTTTTCACCTCCTTTCTATGTGGTGTTGAGAGCAAACTCAGCGGAATCTGTATTGTAAAAGAACCATGATGATTCGCTATTTCTTCTTTCTTGATTTCGATTGACTCAACTCCGCTTTCGAGATTTTCTCGAGGAGCTCTATGAGATTCGGATCGTACACAACCTCATCTGCATGCTCCCACCAGGGGAGCGTAGGGAAGTTCTTATCCCTTTCCCAGCACTCAAAAGCTTCTAATAAATTCTCCATCCTGTCAAGTTGAAACACGAACTTCGCTTCCGGGCTTTCTACTTTCTGATATTCAAGCCAGACCGCCATTATATCTTTCCTGACATCCTGCGGAAGCTCGCCTGTCAGTTTTTGGAGGGCGCGTTTCTCCTTTTGAAATTTTTCTTTGTATCGCTTCTTTTTTTCTGCGAGAGAAAGACGACGCCACCGCCACGCAAGCTTAAAACGGTTCTTCCCGTTTTTGGGGAGAAGACCATCGTAGGGCGTAATATCTCCGGTGTAGACCTTGCACAGATCGTGTACCAGGGCCAGCTTGAATGCTTTGGCGATGTTGAGCTTCCGCCTCTTCCCGAATATCCATATCATGAGAGCCAGGCGGAACACATGATCGGTTGCGCTGTCGGCTTCCTTGAACCCGTAGTACAGAACTCCTTGGCGCTGTATGTGTTTGAGCTCTCCTGCCTTCTGGAGAAATTGAAGGTCGTGCTTCATTACGCTGTATTATGAACGATACCGAATTTTCTGAATGGTAAAGGTGGTTTCCGTGGGAGAGGAAACCAAAACCCTCTCTCCGACCATGTGACCGAGCAGGGCTTTCCCCACGGGAGATTCGTTAGAAATTCTCCCGAGAGAGGGGTTTGCTTCCAGAGTTCCGACTATCTCAAACTCATCGATATCCTTTTCGTCCACCAAAATGGTGACCTTGGCGCCCAAAGATACCAGTTTGCACCCCGCGGCTCGTGGCGGAACAATGAGTTTTGCGTTCCTGAGAATGGCTTCGTGTTCACTCAGGCGCACTTCGAGAAGCGAAAGGTCTTCCTGGAATGCGAGGTACTCTGGATTGATTTCTTCTGAATGCAGTACACTCGGCACCTCGCCCCTGGTCTTTGCCTTCTTGAATTCTACGAGAAGCTTGTACTCTTTCTTTATGCGCTCCAGCCCTTCTTTTGTGAGATAGTATGTTGTTTCTGTGGTCATGGTGTTAAAAAATCTGGCGTGGGGACCAGATGTATTGATACTCGATGGATTCTTGAGAGAACTATTATTGAGAGTCAATAAATCTGGCTGTATGTGTAAACAAGACAACTTTCGTGGAAATGGGGAACATGATAAATAATTTGCAGTTCATATGCTTGGGAAATCAACGTAGCAAGAGCAAGAGATGCTGTCAAGGGGCATGATTACCTACCATAAACCCCACACCTAAAACAACTGCTTTTGAGGAGTTGATGCTTCTGCCTGCTGCCGCACAATTGATATTTTTCCGTACTCCCCGTCGTATCCCGGCTCAATGCTGACCTTGCCTTCGCGCACCTGTATGATGGCCTGAGCTATTTCCGGAAACGTGGCTGCCTGAAGTTCCCGTGCTTTGGCATCAAGAAGCACGGCGAATTCGTTTCCGAATGCCAAAATGAGCTTTTCGTACTCTGCCCTGCACTGCTTGGCAACGACTCCCATGTGCAGCGCCTCTGCGATGATTTCCTGCAAAGGGATGAGGGACTTAAACGGGATGGCTCCCTTGGGCTTGCCCCCCGTAGATTTATCGAAGGGGGGTCTGTCGGCTAACTCTTCCACCCGGTTGAGCACGCCTATGGTAAGCTCTCTGCCGCACGCGGGGCAGATGTTGTTCCTCTTGCGCGACTCTGCAGGAGCAAGGCTAACCGAGCAAAGCCGGTGGCCGTCGTAATGGTACTTCCCCTCTTCGGGAAAGAATTCAATGGTGGAGAGAAACTTCTTGAGGTCTTTGGTCACGATCGCGTCGCGTATCCCCCTATAGCTAAGTTCGACTTCAAATATATTTGCCTCTCTCCCCATCTTAGCCAAGCTGTGGCAGTCTGAATTGCTGATAAGGGCTATTTTGTCTAACACGGACAGGCGCCAATTCATCGCAGGATCGCTAGAAAGCCCCGTTTCAATCGCGTGAATATGTTTTGCGTACTCGTCAAAGCATTCTTCAAGCGAATCAAACCCTGACTTTGATCCGAATACGGAAAACCACGGGGTCCAGGCATGCGCGGGAACAACCAGTGCCTCTGGAGACGCTGCCAGCGCTATCTTCAGTACCTCAGTCGCGTCAATGCCAAGGATTGGACGACCGTCTGACTTGAGGTTCCCCCGGACACCGAGACGCGCATTGATGTATTCTACTGCCTGGAGCGAAGGAACGAGAAGAAGAAGGTGAATTCTCCTCACCTTTCCTTTCTTTGAGTATATGCAGCTGATTTCAGAAGAGAACACGAACCTCGTTTCTAAGTCCGATCCCCGCAACTTATACAACCCTTCCTCGGCTGGCTCTAACTTCTCCTGGAGCTCCTTTAACCACGCGGGGTGCGTGAAGTCGCCCGTGCCGAGAACTTTGATGCCTTTCTTCTTAGCCCAGATACCAAGATTTTCCGGCACCATGTCTTGAGAGGTGGCTCTCGCGTATTTTGAGTGGATGTGAAAATCGCCGATAAACTTCATACGGCACGACGCTTTGGATAGTTGATGATCTTTCGCAAGTGAATCCTGTTAGTCCATTCCCAGAGTTCTTTGGCCGCAAAAAAGGCCCGCAGGTCCTGTTCGTATTCCGAGAGTTCCAGGAATTCAAAATCTGCCTTTGGTTGCCCCCACTGGTGATTGCATATATCCAAGCCACCGTCCAGAAATGAGGAATATCCTCTCCGTCTGCGCCTAGCTTCGCATCCTTCGCATTCCTCATACTGATCAATGCGCAATATCCATCTGGCTTCGTATTCGTGGCCGGACGCATTGGCGCTCACCAGGGCGTTGAAGTAAGCGGCTGTCTGAAGAAAGTATTCTCCAACAAGCTGCTTTCCGGTCTTTATCTCAATGAGGCCCTTCCGGTCTCCTACTTGCGCCACCATGTCCACGGTACCGGCATACGCAAGCTCTTTGTCGTGGACGCGGCGCTCCACGTCGTGCTCGGGATCCAAAAGTTTCACTTCGTACTCTTGCTGCCAGATCATCAGAGACTCTGCGATAGGGATGAGCCGAGGGTCCTGTTCGGCATCCGTGGACCCCCGCATCATGCCTCCTACGAATTCGTGCACGTCCGTGCCCCATTCAAGGCGCTCTCGGATTCCTCTCCTACCCCTCATGGCAAACGGGAACTTAGATATTATGGAGGTGATCGCCGTCACTCGCGGCAACCACATGCCTTCAATCTCGTATCCGAACTTCTGCTTGAATAGATCTATCCCCATCAGGGTTTCTTGAGAACTATTTTCGCAAGGTTTTCAAGAACGTCGCCTCCCGCGTATCCCGTAACGAGCATGAGGGCGGGAGTGAAGCTTGAGAGTTCCGTTGCGGCAACCCCAAGCTCTTGCAAGCTGAATGCCGCAGCCAACCCGGCAAGACCTGATATGCCCACCGTAGAAAGAAAATATTCCCAGCTGAACTTCACGTCTTTATACGAGGCGCGGTGTTTGACGTATCCGACCAACCCTCGCAGCACTCCCCCTGCCAATCCCCAAAGCAAAAATAGTTCCATATGATATATTAAACGTTAGTGAAATATATCATATAACGATCCCGAGCGCTTCTTTTATTCCCCATCCGATACCAAACGCTACCGCGGATGCCAACCCCCCCACCAGCAGAATTTCAATTCCTCCTTTTATGGCGTTACCGCCGGTCACAAAGGTACGGCTCGCGCCGACCACAAAGAAAGCGGAGAGGGACAAGACGGAAGCTGTCAAAAATCGAGAAGGCACGCCTCCGAAGATATAGGGAATGAGCGGAAGGGCTCCTGCGACAACGAATGCCCCGAAGGTAGCTGCGCCGTGTGCCAACGGAGAACCGGGGGGAGCCTCCTGGAGCTGCAACTCTTCTTTCATCATGAGATCAATCCACTTTGTCTTGTCGCTGACAATAGATGCGCAGGCCTGCTCAATAAGGTTGCCTGGGATTCCCCAGTTGCGCAGAATAGTGCGGATCTCCTCTCGTTCTATTTCCGGGAAATGCTCCACCTCCCACTCTTCCCGCTTTCTCTGCATTGCGATAAAGGCCCGCTGGCTCCGCAGAGAAAGGAAGTTGGAGGCTGCCATGGAAAATCCGTCTGCCAGGAGGTTCGCGACCCCGAGAATGATGACGATGCCAGGAGCGAGGGCGGCTCCCGCAGCTCCCGCAACCACGGCAAACGTGGTGACGATGCCGTCGTTTGCTCCGTATACAAAGTCGCCGATATACGTTCCCTGATGAAGCCGATGCCAGGTTTCTTCCGCTTTCCGATATTGCCTGTTCTCCACGAGCCCGATGTACCGCTTCTTTTTTGCTTCTTCCGCTTCCAGAAGCTCTGGTATATTTGTCATGGTTAAGAACGCCTCTTTTTGACGACGCTTTTCCAGTCGTCGTAATCTATAATGCCCTGCACGACAATGCCTCCAAGAAACCCGTATATGGCAGAAGGCACGCCGAATGCCGTCCTGCTGAGCACGAATACAAAGGCGAGGCATCCGAGAAACACGAGCCAGTGGTGAACGTGGATACGATATGATCGCACGTCAAAAATAAAAGGGTTGCGGATGCGTCCCTGCTGATTGGATTTCTTCCCTGCGACAAAGCCCGCGATCAAGTACCCCATAAACATGCTCAACCCCGCCTCAAGAGAAATGAGGAGGGGGGTGAGCCAGAATACGACTTTTGGCAATGCGGGCAAGCCCTTTTTTATCGCTTTCTTCATAGATACCTGTGCCCCAGCATACTCTCAACTCCCCTGTTTTACAATGCGTCAAACTTTAAAAACCGGACTCTCGGATATAAAAATCTTCAAATTCCCCCCGATGCCTCTCCTCTTGAACTTTCACGTTTTTTACCTTGGCAAAAAACGGGCCTTTCTTTGCCCATGTTAAAAATTCTTGAGTGTTCTTCTCTTCTCCCTCGCAGAGCATCTCCACCCGACCGTCAATAAGGTTGCGCGCCCATCCGGTGACGCCCAGCTTCCTGGCTTTTGCCTGGGCAGATCTACGATACCACACGCCCTGAACTCTTCCTGACGCAAAAATGCGCAACCTGGTCATAACAAGCTTTGCTTGATATATCGCATCGCTATGCGCTATTGAAGCCCAAACGCGGAAAGTACAAATGCGCCAAGGGAAACATGGTACCCCCACAGAGGAAGCGCCTTCTCAAAAAGCGCCCAAAAGCCCAACGCAACTACCCCTGCTACGAAGAAACGCGACTGCAATTCGTCTGACATATAGAAAACTATAGAGAATTAAAAAGAAAACGCAAGAGCTGCCGCGCCTCCCAAGACAAGGACAAGAACGATCCCTGCAGGAACCCATCGGGGCAAGCGCACCTCGTATTCCGGCTTCAGTTGTCCCTTCTTTCTCGCCCGAAAGAACAGCGCTACGATTACCAGCCCTTCGGTTATCCCAACGATGATACCGACAGCGCTCAATACGGAAATGAACTCTCGAAATCCCAGCAGATACAAAAAGAGCGGAGCGAGAGAGGCAATGCCTATAGAAAGGATGTTTGGCACGCGCCAGTCGCGCACGAGAGAGTTCTTCAGATAGCTCCCTATGATTAGGAATGAATCCCCGATTGACACGAGTCCGAAGGCGGCCCCTAGGGCAATGACGCCTGTCCCAAGGAATGGTGCCAGCCCCGCCAATGCTTCGGGGGAAGTATGCTGTCCTGCAACGCCGACTACGGAAAGAGAAAACAGGAGATATAGCCCGATGGCGGCTGCGGAAGCCGCCACAATAAGATTATTAAACCTTAGCTTATCGCGCTTTTTGTAAAATAGCTCGACTATTTCAGGGATCGCGTTCCATCCGATGAGAGAAAACAAAATGACTCCGAAGGCAATGAACGGATTCGCTCCGGGGGATAGGGGGAGGTTCGCAAACGAAATATGTGGGGCCGCAATGAGAAATATCAAAGCCATTACGAAGAAGAGTGCCGTGGTTGTGATAAACTCCACGCGAGCGATAAGCCGAATCCCGAATCCTATGAGAAGCGAAAAAGGGAGCCAAAAAAGAATGTGGTGCCACGGGGAGGGAATGGAAACAAGTGGAGATAGCAGGATCTCAAGAAAATCTCCTCCTATAATTAAAAACGCAAGGAGCGCGCCGACTGTTCCCGCAATCGTGGAGAACGTGACGAGCGCCTTTGCCCAGGGACCAAGATACAGGTCAGCGTATCCAATGAGCCGATGCTTGCCCGGAGTCCGCAGGCACACCTCCCAAAAAAAGAGGTGAAGGTACGTGACGCAAATTCCCAGGAGCAAGAAATAAAAGAGGCTGAGAAGAAGCCCGCTCTGAACAATCGCGTACGGAAGCCCGAACATTCCAGCTCCCACAATAGTTCCAAGAAGCGTTGCCAACCCAAGCACGGAAGAGTTGTTCATTTAAGTTTAGTATACCTGGTTTTACTCCCAAAAAAAAACGGAGCGCAAGCAAGGCGCTCCTTGGGAAATCTATTTAAACAATGCTTAGATGACGTGTGTTGGCGCGCGGGTGTAGGCCTGCGTCGTGGAGATGCTGGCGTGGCCCAGCAACTCTTGCACGCTGGTTAGCGACGCGCCTCCAGCCAGTTTGTGCTTGGCGAAGGAGTGGCGCAGGGTGTACGCCGTGACGGCGCCCTGGATATTGGCCAGGCGGGCATAGTCCTTGAGAATAAGCCAGAAGCCCTGGCGCGTTAGCCGCTCGCCGCGGCAGTTGATGAAGAGCGCCCGCGACCGGCGCAAGCGGGTCAAGTCGGGCCGCGCCTCCACCAGGTAGGCGTGCAGCGCGGCCACGGCCTGCTCGCGGATGGGGAGCAGGCGCTCCTTGCCCTGGCAGTGCACCCACGCCCGGTTATTGTGCAACTTAATGGAGTCCAGGTCGAGCGCCACCAGTTCGCTCACGCGCATGCCGGTGCCGTAGAGTAACTCCAGCATGGCCTTGTCGCGCCGGGCCTTGGGCGTGAGGGCACAGGGCTGTTCCAGTAGTTCTCTCACCTCGGCTACTCTCAGCGCCTTGGGCAACAACTTACCCACGCGCGGGGACGATAACGCCTTGGCGGGATCGCTCGCCACGACTCCTTTGGCTGTGAGAAACCTGAAGAAGCTTTTCATCACCGTCACTTTGCGCGCTACGGTGGCGTTGGCATAGTCCTTGCCCTGCATAGTAGAGATGTAGGCCTGCAGGGTCTCGCGGTTGACGTCCTGCCAGCAGGACGTCTCCGCTCCGCGGTAGTCATTGCGGAACTTCTGGAGCTGGGTTAGATCGCTGCGGTAGGCAAAGATAGTGTTGGGGGCCACTCTCCTTTCCCTAAGCATGAACCCCAGAAACTGCTCTATCGTCGCGTCGCCAAATTCCAACTCTGCATTGGGCACGTCCATTCTCCTCCCTTGTGTTAGGTGCTGGCACTCAACAGGAATGCCCAACCATATCAAAGAGTCCGAAGGGTGTCAATAAAAACCTGTTTTGAACACGCGATATCCTTCGCGCACCTGTTTTGTCACCTTCACCCCAACCTCCTGCCGCTTTTTAACGGCTACGATCTTCTTGTGGTCTTTCTCTATGGAACCGAGCGTCTGAGAGAACGATTTTCCTCCTCCTTCAAACCGAACTCTATCGCCCTTCTTTACCGGAACAGAAAACTTTACTACCGCAACTTTGATCTTGTCGTAGTAATGAATAACTTTGCCCACGAGCTTGTCTTTCTGCTTCTTTTGACTAGCTCTTTTTACAGCAACCTTCTTTTTTGCCTTTTTCTTTGTCTCCATATGGTTCTAGTATGGGGCGAACTTTCAATATGTGATATGTGTCCCCATCCAGACTCGAACTGGAATTTCAGCCTTCGGAGGGCTGCGCTCTATCCATTGAGCTATAAGGACATTTATTTATTTCGCGAAACTCGAAACAAACCGCCGGCCTGGACGATTTCAGCGCCCTGTTTTGCAATCTCGTCTAAGATGAGGTTCATGCCGATGGAATCAGAAGACATATGGCCTGCCACCACCACGTTTACATGAGCGGCTTCCGCTTCTTTTTTGTGGTCTTCTGAAATGTGCATGCCAACGACGGTGCCGATGCCTGCCTGCGCCATACGCTCATAGATCTTTGGGGGGCCCTCTGTCCCTCCGGTCATATCCACGAGAACCTTGCCGCACCTGTTTTCCGGGCTTCCCGTAAAGATGCGGGGAGCGACTCCGAGCCGCTCTGCCTGCTGGTATTCTCCAATGCCAGAAAGAATCTCCATGAGATCTTCCACGCGCTCAGGGTTTCCTTTTGTAATCGCGTCACGCACAAACGAAGCAGAAATATTGTCGGCTGCGGTATGAATACACATGAGGTTGATTCCCAAAAGCTTTGCCGCGTCTACCGTTCTCCAGTGATTCCTTGGATTGATGCCTCGCGCAACCTCAGAAGTCCTCTCTTTCATCATGCCCTCTCCCACGTTGATGGGAACGCCGTACTGATGAAAAATATCTGCCTGCAATTCCATGACTTCGTGCATGTCTGCCAAAGCTCTTCCCATGGGGTGGTGGGAAATGACCAAATCAATATCTCCCAATTCCTTTGCGAGCAGGATCTCTCCCACTTCAATATCAATGCCGCACATCACTTTCTTGATTTCTCGGTCGTCCGCAACATGAAGAACCCTGGTGTCCGAATACGGGTTCGTGAGGGATTCTGCGTCAAACTCCGCTTTCTCGTGGCCGGAAAGCTTTTCGTACTTCTGCTTCCTGCGCTCTAAAAGCTTGGCAACGTATTCGTTGCTGCGGAAATCAGCGTCAATCCCCATCTGGACGGCCTTCTTGTAGATGTCCGATATCTTCATGTTGCTCTTTTTACCCTATGTGACCTGTTTTGTCCAGCTCTTCTTTTACAACTTCTCTGTCGTCCCATGGAGTTTTCTTCCCTTTGGCCCAGGCAATGGAGTCTTCGGAGCCCTTGCCGGTGATGACTATTGTGTCGCCGACCTCTGCTCGTTGAAGAGCTGCTGCTATCGCCTCTCTCCTGTCCGGAATTTTTAATACCGCGGATTTATGCGGATACTGCTGACTGATATATTCTGCTCCTGCGATGACTTCATCAATGATTTTTTGAGGGTCCTCGTCGTACGGGTCTTCGTTGGTGACAATGACGACGTCGCAATAAGTTCCGGCCAGCTTGCCGAGAATGGGGCGCTTCCATGCGTCTCTTCCCCCTCCCGCGGCTCCCAGTACGCAGATGAGTTTTCCATTGGAGGTTTTTGCTTGCAGGCGCTGCCGCAGCGTTTTGTATACTTTTTCTAAGGCGTCTGGCGTAAACGCGTAGTCAACGATTACTTCAACGGGCTCTGTTGCAACCTGCTCCATCCTTCCTGGCACCTTCTCAATGCTCTCTAATGCCTTTTTGCATGTCTGCATGTTTACGCCCTGCGACAGCGCCGTGCAGATTGCCGCCAGCGCGTTTGAAACATTGAATGTTCCCAAAAGATTGAGGTGGAATTCTGTATCTCCAACAGAAAACCGCACCCCACTTGCCTGCCGCTCAGGTAGGCCTCTCTCGTCTGCAGAAAGCGTTGCCTCCACAATCCGGAGAACTTCTTCTCCTGCCTGCCTCGCCGAGTCAAGGCGGGCAATGGATGTGCGAGAGCGCAATCCTGGAATCCTGTATCCAAAAATAGTCTGTGCGCTGAACTGCAGAAAATATTCCGCGTGTTCGTCATCAAGATTTATCACGTGCACCTCTTTGGCCGCTTGGAATAATCTTCCCTTGGCTTCGCGGTATTTCTCAAATGATCCGTGGCGCTCGATATGCTCCGGGCTCAAATTGGTGAATACCGCGGTGTGAAAATTAATGAACCTATGGCGGTGCTGTAAAATGCCCTCGGAAGTTATTTCCAGCACGGCGTGCGTGCAGCCCTGTTTCACGGCCTGGCACAAGAATCGCTGCAGGAAGAAGCGCCCGGGCATGGTCATCTTTAGGGTGTTGCGCTGGTCTTTGCCCGCAACACGAAATCGCACAGAAGAAAGGGAGGCGGTTTTCTTCCCTTCCTGTTCTAGGATGCGAGAAATCATTTCTACGGTTGTTGACTTTCCGTTGGTGCCCGTCACCCCGATCACCACGAGCTTTCTTGAGGGGAATCCGTATATGAGAGCTGCGACAAGGGCGAGGCAGAAATGATACCAATCTATCAAAAATTTCGGCGCTAATCTTCTTGCGAGATTCAGCATAGGGCTTTTAGCTGCGCATCAGCTTCAGGGCTTTTTTCACACGCTCTTCCAGAGGACGAGAAGCATCTTCTGAAGAAAGCTGGGAAACGGCTTGCCGCGCCCGCTGCCTTGGAAATCCCAGGGCAACCAATGCGTCTATCATTTCTTTGTCTTCTTCCTGCTTTCCCAGAGTTTTGAGTTTCCCCGTCAGCTCCAGAATTATTTTCTGAATCTTTTTTTGTCCCAATCCGTGCACGCCCTTAAAATACGAGGCGTCTTCCTTTGAAATTGCTTCGTTCAGTCGCTCCCTGCTTCCCAAAGAAGTGATGGCAAGGGCTGCCTTGGGCCCGATGCCAGAAATGTCCGTGAGTTGCTCAAATAGCTCAAGGTTTGCCGGGGATTCCACGCCGTACAACTCCAGGGTTTCGTCCTTTCTGAGATAGAGGTAGCAATAGAACTCGGCCACCGAGCCCACACCCACCCGGGAGAGGAGCGCTCCTCCTAGGAATATTTTGTACCCTACCCCGCCTGCCTCTGATATGATATAGTCAGAACCCTTGGCAATAATCGTGCCCTTGAGATAGGAAATCATGGCTTTATTCTATCATGGAATTCCGCCTTGTATCCAGCTACAAACCGACCGGAGATCAACCCGAGGCAATCCGTCAGCTCACAAAAAATCTTAAGATTGGGGCAAAACACCAGACGCTTTTGGGCGTGACAGGGTCTGGCAAGACATTCACTATGTCCAACGTCATCGCCCAGACCCAGCGCCCCACACTCGTCATCTCCCCCAACAAGACCCTGGCTGCCCAGCTCTACCAGGAGTTCAAAGAGTTCTTCCCCAACAGCGGGGTCCACTATTTCGTTTCCTATTACGACTACTATCAGCCAGAGGCCTACATTCCGCAAACAGACACCTATATTGAAAAAGACGCGAAAATAAATGAGGTGCTTGACCGCTTGCGCCACGAGGCCGTTCAAGACGTGCTCTCGCGCAGAGACGTTATAGTGGTAGCTTCCATATCCTGCATCTATAGCATCGGGTCTCCTGAAGAATACCGGAGGGTCTCTCTTGGGCTGAAAGAGGGCCAGAAGATGACCCGCAAGGAACTTCTTTCAGCCCTGACTTCTCTCCAGTACCAGCGCAGCGACGCGGACTTAAAACCTGGAACGTTCCGGGTCAGGGGAGAAATCATTGACTTGTATTTGGTGACCGGCAAAGAAATCCTGAGGTTTGAAATGGCGGGGTCAACGATAGGGAAAATAACGAAAAGCTACGCGGATCATGAAGAGCCGGGCACGGCTCTTTCTTCCTGCACCGTGTATCCCGGAAAATTCTGGGTTGCAGAAGAGGAACGCCTCAAGGTTGCCATGGCGAACATTCGCCTTGAACTCCAGGAACGGCTTCAAGAACTCAAAAAACAGGGAAAACTCCTGGAAGCGGAGCGCCTGGAACAGCGCACAAACTATGATCTTGAGATGATAGCTGAATCCGGATACTGCCACGGCATTGAAAACTATTCTCGCCATCTTGAGTTCCGAAAGCAAGGAGACCCTCCGTTCACGCTTCTGGACTATTTCCCTGCCTCGCCAGCTCGCCTCGCTGAAGCTCCGGCGAAGCGGGCAGGCGGGCCCAAGGACCTCCTCGTATTCCTTGACGAAAGCCATCTTACTCTTCCCCAGCTGCAGGCGATGTCCGCGCAGGACCGCATGCGCAAAGAATCTCTCGTGGAGCACGGATTCAGGCTGCCTTCTGCGATAGACAACCGGCCGCTGAGAAAAGAAGAGTTTTTTGCCAGGGCCCCTCAGGTAACATACGTGTCCGCGACTCCAGGGGCGTTTGAGAAACAGATGTCCGGCCCATTTGTGGCAGAACAGCTTATCCGCCCCACCCTGCTCTTAGAACCCGTCGTAGAAATAAGGACGACGAAGAACCAGCTCTCAGACCTTCTTAAGGAAATCCAGGGGCTCGCGCAGAAGAAACAGCGCACGCTCGTGGTCACGCTTACCAAACGCCTCGCAGAAGACATCGCAGACCATCTTGCAAAAGCAGGAGTCAGTGTGCAGTGGATGCACTCTGAAGTAAAGACGCTGGATCGTCCTCACATCCTAGAAAGCTTCAGGAGAGGAACATACGACGTACTCGTTGGCATCAACCTTCTGCGCGAGGGCTTGGATCTTCCCGAGGTCGCGCTTGTCGCGATTTTGGACGCCGACAAGGAGGGATTTCTGCGCAACGAAACAACGCTCATCCAGACCATGGGAAGGGCGGCCCGGCACCAAGAGGGCAGAGCCATTTTGTATGCCGACACGATTACGGGTTCCATGCAACGGGCACTCAAAGAAATCTCCAGGAGGAGAAAAATTCAGGAGGAGTACAACAAAGAGCATGGAGGGGTGCCACAGGCAATCGTGAAAGAAATCCGAAAGTGGGAACTCGGGACAAAAGAAAAAGCAACTCTGGCTGAGTTCGCGGCGGTCCAGGACGTTCAGGTCCTGCAACAAGAGATGAGGACGGCCGCCTCAAGCCTGGATTTTGAACGGGCTGCCGAAATTCGGGACTTGATAAAAAAAGTGAAGGGTGATACAAATACGGGGTATGGCAAATACAACATCGGCCCAGAAGGCGTTGCGGCAAAGCGTCAAAAGGAGAAAGATAAACCTGGCAAAAAAAGCCGGGGTTAAAAGACTCAGAAAAGAATTGGAAGCTCTACTTCAAAAAAAAGAAATTCAGCAGGCCGAAGCTCTTCTCCAACAGGCCTACAAGTCGATTGATAAGGCGGCAAAAACCGGAGTACTTAAAAAGAATACTGCTGCGAGAAAAAAGTCTCGTCTGGCCCGCCTCCTGAAAACACGTTCGTAAGAAGGGTATCCAGGGCGGCTTCGGGTTCCATCTGGCCCGTCTTCATTGCGAAATCCGCTTGGAGTAAGAGCCCATGCATGTTCTTTAACTCTTCTGAAGAAAAGTTTGCGGCGTCTCTGGCTTTCCACCCCGAACCCTGTTCTTTCGCCTCTAAAAGGCTCCGAACCTGGAAGTGAAGCATGGAGAGAAGGTACACGGGCGACTCCCCCTTTGCAATGTGTCTGTGAAGAAGGCTGAACGCCTTCGTTTTGTTTTTTGCCGCAATCGAATTCAGCATAACGAAGATGTCTCCTACGAGAGCTGCTTCCGGAATAATCATAGCCACATCTTGCTTCTCTACGGTCTGGCCCTGCTTGAATGCGGCAAGCTTTGCCAATTCCTGGGACAGGCGCCAGAGATCATGTCCGGCTTCTTGCATCAAGAGAGTCCTCGCGTCTTTTGCAATCTCAACTCCGAGCGCCTTCCCCTCCCTCACAATCCACCGATCAAGTGCTGCAGCATCCAGTTCCTTATATTCGTGCACGGTTGCAACCTTCTGCAACGCTTTTAGCAAAGAATCTGATGCAAGGATTTTCCCCCGCTCAAGCAGCACAAGAATGAGGGAGGGGTTCTTGGCTAACGACTCGACCGAATTCGCAATGTGTTCCTTAAACTCCTTGATGCCGAATACATCCTCTAGGACGAGAAGTTTCTTCTCCTGGAAAAGCGAGTGGCTCTGCAGCTCATTTCTCAGCTCTTCTAAACTGATTTGTTCCACTCCCAACCTTTTTGCGCTAAACCCGGTCTTCCCGGAGGCTCCGTACGCTTCCCAGATCTCCCACAGCTTCTTTCGCGCCAAGTATTCTTCTTTCCCGTAGAGAAGGATAATCATAGTATTACAGCTCCGCCCAACTGGTCGCCTGCGAAACCCTTACCAGCAGCGGCGGATCAAACGATACCACCTCTTCCATCGCCTTCTTGATGGGAAGCATATAATTCTGCGCTTTTGTGTCCGGGCATTCCAGAAGCAGTTCGTCGTGCACCTGGAGCAGCATACGGCATTCTGAATTGGAGTTCAATACGAGCTCTTGAACCCGCACCATCGCCATTTTCATGATGTCGGCTGCCGTACCTTGCGCCGGCATGTTTATTGCCATGCGTTCAGCAGCCGCCCTTATTTGAGGGGTCGGGGAATTCACGTCGGGCAAAAATCGCTTTCTCCCAAACATGGTTTCCACGTATCCATGCTTTCTCGCAAACTCTTTGGTCTCTTCCATATACCTCAAGATGCCGGGGAATCTGAGGAAGTACTGGTCAATGAAATCTTGGGCCTCTTGCAACGGAATGCCAGAAGACCTCGCAAATCCCCGAGCTCCCATGCCGTACAGCACTCCGAAGTTCAGGGCCTTTGCCCGAAAGCGCATCTCTTGAGAAACATCTCCGGGAGCGATGCCGAACACTTCGGCTGCCGTCATGGCGTGAATATCAAGGCCTTTCTCAAAAAACGTTTTCATTTTCTCTTCCTTTGCGAGGGCTGCTGCAATGCGAAGCTCCATTTGGGAGTAGTCAAAAGAAAGGAGGATATGATTTTTTTCTGCAATGAATCCTTTGCGGATTTTCTTTCCCCAGACGCCCTGCAAAGGAATATTTTGAAGATTTGGATTGGAGGAAGACAGACGGCCAGTCGCGGCCCCAAACTGATCGAAGCTGGTATGGATGCGGTCGTTCGCATCGGCTTTCTCCAGGAGCGGTAAGACATACGTGCTCAGGAGCTTCTTGAGTTCCCGGTATGCGACCACATGCGAGACGATCGGATGGAGATTATAGATTTTCTCCAGCTCGTCTGACGCCGTTGAAAACACGCCTCCCGGAGTTTTCTTCAACCCATTGGATGGGAGCCCCAGGGTTTGGAACAGCGCAACGGAGAGCTGTGCGGGGGAGTTCAGATTGAACTGCTGGCCGGCCATTGCGTATACTTCCTTCTCTATGCCTCGCATCTTCTCATCCATTTCTTGAGCGAGCTTCGTAAAGTACTTACGGTCTATCTTCATGCCCGCCTTCTCTATAGCTCCTAAGATTGGGATGAGTTTGCGCTCTAGTTCGGCTAACGCAGGAGGAAGCACTCCGCTCTCTTCTAATTGCTTAATTCTTGTTTCCAGGGTGGCTGAAGCATCTTCTTGCACCAAAAGAATCGGGGGTGCGGCGCCCTTATCCGCGATGAGCATAGGGAGCTTGTCCACGAGCGAAAAGAATTCCAGCTCTTTGAGCTTTTCCGCAGCTGCTCCCCTGTCGTATCCCTTCCACGCGCAATCCTTGAGCTGAAACTCCATGGGAACGTTCTGGTCTATGGTTCCCAGGTCTTTACTGATAAACGCGTCTTCTTTGGAGGCCAAGAGCGTTGTCCTGAGCCTTGGAGAAATATTTTCTGTTTCTTTTTTTTCTATCTTTTTATAGATGTTTTCTAGAGATCCAAATTGAGAAAGAAGTGTGATCGCTGTTTTTTCTCCCACTCCGCGAACCCCTGGAATATTATCTGAAGGGTCTCCGTGCAATCCTTTGTAATCCGGAAGTTGAGAGGGGAGGAGACCCGAAAACCGTTCTTGCACGGCCTTCTTATTAAACAACGCTACGTCTTGCAATCCTCTGCGGGCGGCAAACACCTTTACTTGATCGTTCACCAGCTGGAGCGCGTCCATGTCCCCTGAGGCAATGATGATTCCCAGTTTTGGGTACGCCTGAGCTCTCTGCGCCTTCTTTGCGATTGTGCCGATGAGATCGTCCGCCTCAAATCCCTGCTTCTCATACACGGGAATGCCCAGCACGGCGAGCAGTTCTTTTACGCGCGGCATTTGGGCGTAGAGCTCATCCGGGGCTTTTACGCGTTTTGCCTTGTATCCCGCATACGCTCTGTGGCGTTTTGTGGGGCCCGGCATATCAAAAGTTGCCGCAATATATTCCGGATGGAATTCTTTGATTGCCTTGAAGAGCACAAGAAGAAATCCGTACGCGGCGTTGGTAAGCTCGCCTGTTCTTGTGCGAAACGGCGGCAACGCATGAAATGCCCGGTGGATAAGGGAGTTCGCGTCAATGATAAGAAGGCGTTGTTTCATATGCGTCTCTTTTTCTCTTTCTCTTTAAGAGCGATGGTCCTGGCGTTTTTCTTGGCTGCGTAAGAAAAGCGCAGAACAATGGCGTCTTTGGGAAGAAGCCGGGCTATGTGCCCTGGCCATTCAAGCACTACGATATTACTTGGGTCTTTCACGATATCCTTCCACCCGACAGAGAGCAAATCCGCGGGTTTACGAATCCTATAGCAGTCTATATGAAAGAACGATCTGAAATGAGATTGCTTGGGGATGACCGAGCGCCTGGATATGATAAATGTGGGGCTTAATATCCGCTCTCGTATCCCCAGGCCCTGGGCAAAGCCCTGGACAAAGGTGGTTTTTCCGGCTCCGAGCTCTCCTTGTAGCGCAAGAACAAGCGCACGGCCTGCCTGCCGGCCAGGTAGGCGCGAGGCGGGAGACCCAAACACTGCTTTCGCAAACATTGTTCCGAGTTTTCGAGTCTTTGCAGCTGATGATGTCGTTGACTTTGCCACAAGGTGTGATAGCGTTAGCGATATATGGCGGACCAAAAAGGAAAAACGTTCTCTATTATCCTCCGGGGACTGGCCCCTCACGTCTCGCAGGTCTCGTACGAACGGAATGCCGATGATTTGTCTCTCTATCTTGGGCTGAAAGAGGGGGATCTGAAGCCGGAGCACCTGGTCATCAAACGGGGGGGTTCTGACCTCACCATCATTCTAACGAAGCCCGAGGCAAAATGAAAATAGGGGCGGGAGAAGAGCGACAACGTCTAACTGGGGAAGTTCGCGTGGAACCCGCATTCCTCGCAGAGCTTGAAGAAAAATTGAAGGGTGGGGAGTCCGTTCTGGACGTTCTTAATGAAGCATTTGGAAAGGGGACGAGCGAGGTGGTGCGCGTGCTTCTGGGGACCGCCCTCACGCAGCAGGCCTCCGATATCCACATTGAACCTGGGAAAGAACATGCCCAGGTTCGTTTTCGCATGGACGGCCTGCTTCACGATATGGCCGTCGTCTCCCCTGCCCAGTACCAAGGAATTCTTTCTCGCATCAAACTGCTCTCCGCCCTCAAGCTCAACATCACAGACCGCGCGCAAGACGGCAGGTTCACCGTCGCTGCAGAACAGCTCATGGAAATCAGGGTGTCCAGCCTGCCCTCAGAATACGGGGAATCCCTGGTGCTGCGCGTGCTCAACCCGAAAAATATCCTTTCTTTGGAGGAGCTGGGGCTCAGAAAAGATCTTCTTGAGATATTCCGCAAAGAGATCGCGAAGCCCAACGGCATGATCATCGTCACGGGTCCCACGGGAGCCGGCAAAACCACGACGCTGTACGCGTTTCTGCGGGAAATCAACGACCCCGAAATTAAGATCATCACCATTGAGGACCCTATTGAATACCATCTGGAAGGGATTTCCCAAACCCAGGTGCATCCTGAAAAAGGGTATATGTTCGCCTCGGGGCTCCGGGCAATTGTGCGCCAAGATCCAGACGCTATCTTGGTGGGAGAAATCCGGGACGCGGAAACCGCAGACATCGCCCTGCAGGCCTCGCTCACCGGACACCTGGTGCTCACCACGCTTCATACGAATGACGCCGCAGGGACGATTACGAGATTGATAAGCTTGGGGGCAAAACCCGTGAACATAGCTCCGGCCCTGAACCTCGCCGTGGCTCAGCGGCTTGTGCGAAGAGTATGCAAGGGGTGCGCTTCGTTCAAAGAAATGACAAAAGAAGAGCTCGCTCAGGTCCGACAAGAGCTTGAGCATCTTCCTGCTGGAATGAAACCCAAGATTGGGAGTACAATTAAAATAGCCCGGGCAAAGGGCTGTAAAGAGTGCGGCAAGAGCGGCTACCTGGGGAGGGTGGGGCTGTTTGAAGCAATCGTCATGGATGACGAATTGCGGGAGCTCGTGCTGACATCTCCCTCCATCGCTCAACTGAAAAAGAGGGCGATTGAAAAGGGTATGATCACGTTGCGCCAAGACGGGATCCTGCTCGTACTCCAGGGCGTCACGACCATGGAAGAAATAGAGCGGGTGACCGCAGAATGAGAGGAAGTTTGTTGGGCTGGGGACCCATTTGGTTGTCGGAACACAAATTTAGGATTATTCCGGGGAATGGCTCAGCATGACCCGTGCCACCCGCCAAAATAAGAGATAACCCCAGGTCCCCAGCTCAGCAAACTTTCTTGACCTTTCAAGTAATTATTATACTATAATAAAAAATGATTGTCAAGGACCCTCCTCAACTCCGCCCTGCGACGTTCGCAGAGTACATAGGCCAAGAAAAACTCAAGAACCAGCTCCGGGTCATCCTGGAAGCCGCGAAAAAGCGCGGAGAGCCCTTAGAGCACTTGCTGTTTTACGGCAACTCAGGACTTGGCAAGACCACGCTCGCCCATGTGGTCGGAAACGACATAGGAGCTGCCCTGCACGCAGCAGCCGGCCCTTCGCTTGAGCGCACAGGAGACATTGCCTCTCTTCTTACCTCTCTTGAAGAAGGAGATATCCTCTTTCTGGACGAGTGCCACCGCGTGCCAAAGCCCGTACTGGAAATGCTCTACTCTGCCATGGAAGACTTCAAGCTCCATCTGGTGATCGGCAAGGGGCCCATGGCGCGCACCATGGAACTAGACATTCCCCGGTTCACGCTCATCGGAGCCACCACGCGCATGGCGCAGCTTCCGAGTCCGTTCCGAAACCGCTTTGGAGCAATATTCCATTTTTCCTTCTATACGCCAGACGATATGGAGCACATCGTAAAGCGCTCTGCATCCATTCTGGGCATGGAGTTGGGCAGCGAAGCTGTTCGCATGGTTGCCGCTTCCTCGCGCCTCACGCCGCGCGTTGCAAATCGCCTCTTGCGCCGCATACGGGACTTCGCAAGCATTGAGGAGGCGAAGATTACGGCGGATCTCGTAAAAAAAGCGCTTGAGTTTTTGGAAATTGACGAATGGGGATTGGAGCGGACCGACAGGCGCATCTTGGAGGTGCTCGTGCAGAAGTTCAAAGGAGGTCCTGTCGGGATTCAAGCCTTAGCTTCCGCTCTCTCTGAGGAAGAGGAGACCATTCTGGACGTATACGAACCCTTCCTCATGCGCCTCGGATTCATTGAACGAACTCCGAAGGGCAGAATGGCTACTCCCCTCGTATACAAACATCTACAACTTCCATTATTGGGATGAGCGGACACAGCCACGCAAAAAAAGTAAAGCACCAGAAGGAAGCTACCGCAGCTGAGCGCAGCAAGATTTTTTCAAAACTCTCAAACGAGATTACTGTTGCCGCGCGCTCCGGAGGCAAAGACCCTGTAAGCAATCCCCGACTCAGAACCGCCATTGAGAAGGCGAGGGACGTGAATATGCCTTCAGACAATGTCGAGAGGGCTGTGCGCCGGGGCACCGGAGAAGAAACGGGGCAGGTATTAGAAGAGCTTCTTTTGGAAGCGCTCGGCCCCAACAACACCGCCATTCTCATTGAGGTCATCACCGACAACCGGAACAGAACGCTTGGAGAGATGCGCCGCATCCTCCAGGAGCATCAAGGAAAGCTCGTTAGCGAAGGAAATGTCAGGTGGATGTTTGAGCGGCAGGGAGGCGAATGGGTCCCGAAGAGCGATGTTGTCGTGGCGGCGGACGAACCAACAACCCAGCTCTTAGACAAGCTCTTTGATGCGCTGGAGGAGAACGACTCTGTCCAGGAAATCTATTCAACCCTGCCTTGAATATGCGCATCCTGGGGATTGATCCTGGAACCGCCATCACGGGATACGGAGTAATAGAGAAGAAGGGGCGTGGAGGCATTCACATAGCCCACGGCTGCATCACCACAAACAAAGACGCCACAAAAGAAAGGCGCCTTCTTCTTCTTGAACGAGGAATGGCGGTGCTCTTCAAGCAATACAAGCCAGATGTTGTCGCGGTTGAATCCCTGTATTTCTTCAAGAATCTCAAGACGGCCCTCCCTGTTTCGGAAGCCAGGGGCGTCATCCTCCTCACCGTAGCGAAGCACAAGGTTCCCTTGTACGAGTTCACGCCTCCGCAAGTGAAGATGTCGGTGACGGGCTACGGAAGGGCGGAAAAGAAACAGATGCAAAAAATGGTGCAACTGCACCTGAAACTTGAGTCCCTCCCAAAGCCGGACGACGCAGCCGACGCCTTAGCGGTTGCTCTCGCCTGCTCATCTTTTATGCGCTCATAGACATCCCGCCTCCGCTCCGTCCGCCATGCCCACGGTCTACCCGAACTTCGCTTCGGCGGGACGTCTCCTTGCTCTCGTTAGGCTATTCTCGCAAAACGCCTACCAACGCGAATTATCCCTCCCTCCAGAATATTTTTTTGGGGATTTGATACGGTCTCCCATTCGGATGCACCTGGCTTCTTGTACTGCACCCCTTTTTGCCCCACCAGCCTCCATGCCTGACTTTTGCTTGAGGCGATCTTAGTTTCTATCAGAATAGAAACGATGTCTTTGGGCAAATCAATGTGAAACTCGGGGATTTCGCTTGGCATCTCTTTTTTTCTAAATACCCGCTCAAACTCTTCTTCTGCTTCTTTCGCTTTCTTTTCGCCGTGATACATGCGCACGATTTCTCTGGCGAGCTGTGCTTTGAGGTCGCGTGGAGCCACGGCCGTCGGAGAAACGTCCGTACAAAGCTTGAAATACTGCGGGATAAGGTTGTCGTTCAAGCTCATGAGTTTCCCGTACATGTCTTCCGGAACATCGAGAAGGTTCACGGTATTTCCATAGCTCTTACTCATCTTTCTTCCATCTAAACCGGGGAGTATGGGCACCATAACAACAAACTTTTCTTTCTTTTTCATGGATTCCAAGAGCCGACGGCCAACCAGCATGTTAAAGGTTTGATCTGTGCCCCCAAGCTCTGCGTCCACATCCATTGCCACGGAATCATACCCCTGAAGGAGCGGGTACAAAAATTCGTGCAACCATATCTCCCGCCCTTCTTTGATCCTTTCTTGAAACATATCCCTCTCAAGAAGACGGGAAACGGTAAGGCGCGAAGCTATCTTTAATGTCTCGTCCAACTTCAGCTTTCCCAGCCACGCCCCGTTTTCTTTGTACACGGTTTTAGAATTGTTCAAAATAAGCCCTGCTTGTTTCTTGTAGGTCGCCATATTGGCGGCAATCTCTTTTGGCCCTAAGGGCTGGCGCATCTTGTCTCGTCCTGAAGGATCTCCGATTCGCGCGGTGAACGTCCCAAACAACAGCACCACCTCGTGCCCGAGGTCCTGAAACTGGCGCAGCTTGCGCAACGCTACCGCGTGTCCCAAATGCAAATTTGGAGACGTGGGGTCTACTCCCAAATATATCCGTATCTTGCGTTTTTGTATTAGGGCCTCAAGCCCCTCTTTGTTTGGAAGGACCTGGGCGACTCCTCGATCCAATAGTTTCTCCATTATTGATTCACTCTACCATAAATGATATCTTTTGGGGTATGCGCAAGAGAAAGCTTCTCGGGTTGCGACCCACCGCGCTTTTACAGTGGCTGCTCGCAATATTCTTTATCCTCTTTATCCTCGCTTCAGCCGTCTTTTTATATTATGCCAAAGACCTTCCTAGGCCGGAAAATTTTTCCGAGCTCTCGTTTGCAGAGCCGACTCGCATCTACGACAGGACTGGAGAACATCTTCTGTACGAACTATATGGCAAAGAGAAGCGCAAGACCGTAGCGTTGCAAGAGATCCCCGACTCCTTGAAACAAGCGATCGTCGCCACGGAGGACTCTTATTTCTATTCCCATTGGGGGCTGGACTGGCGCGGATTGGCGCGCGCCGTGTTTGCAAATATTCGACTTCTTTCTCCCTCGCAGGGCGGCAGCACGCTTACCCAGCAGCTTGTACGCACGGCCTTTTTGTCTCGTACAAAAACAATTGACCGGAAAATCAAAGAGCTCGTGCTTACTTTAGAGGTGGAGCGCAGGTATTCAAAAGATCAAATCCTTGAGCTTTATCTTAATCAGGTACCCTTGGGTTCTAACGCATACGGAGTGGCAGAGGCCGCAAACGCCTACTTCGCAAAAGAAGTCGGCACGCTTACGCTTGAAGAATCTGCTGTTTTAGCTGCCATGATTAAGGCCCCAAGCTACTATTCGCCCTTTGGCTTACATCAAGAAGAGCTGTCTGGAAGAAAAGATTATGTGTTGGGCCGCATGGTGGATCGCAGATACATTTCTCAAGAGCAAGCTGACGAGGCAGAAAGTAGGCGCGTCCAGTTCGCGGATTCCGTACAGGGCATCGAGGCCCCTCACTTCTCGCTCATGGTCACCGATGAACTCGTAACCCGGTACGGGGAGGATTTCGTGCGGGAGAACGGGCTTCGGGTCGTCACCACGCTTGATTGGGATCTTCAAAAGGCGGCCGAGGAAGCCGTGAATAAGTTTGCGGAGCAGAACATTGCGTACGGCGCGCACAACGCGGCGCTCACGGCGATTGATCCGCGCACGGGGGAGATATTGGCCATGGTGGGCTCACGCAACTGGTTTGGGGACTCAGAGCCCGCGAATTGCACATCGGGGTCCTCGTGCACCTTTGACCCGAAGCTGAATGTTGCAACGGCGCTTCCGGGCCGCCAGCCGGGATCCTCATTCAAGCCCTTCGTATACGCAGAGGCGTTCTTGAAGGGCGCCACTGACCAAACCGTCGTCGTTGACGAACCTACCAACTTTGGAATTTGGGGGGATGAGGAATACGCGCCCCAAAACTATGACGGAAAATTCCGCGGACCAGTCACGCTGAGATCCGCGCTCGCCCAATCATTAAACGTGCCCTCGGTAAAAGTATTGGCTGACATCGCAGGGCTCCAAGACAGCATTGAGCTCGCAAAGCGCATGGGCATCACAACGCTCACCAGAGAGCCCTCGTTCTACGGCCTGGCGCTCGTGCTGGGGGGCGGGGAAGCCCGACTCCTTGATATGGTTTCTGCCTACGGCGTTTTTGCCAACGCAGGGAAACGCGTCCCTCCGTTCGCCGTCTCGCGCGTTGAGGATTCCGGGGGGTCTGTGCTGGAAGAGCGCCAGAACCTATCGCAAAGCATACTGCCTGTCGAAGTTGCGCAAACAATCACAGATATACTTTCTGACAACCTGGCGAGAACTTCCATATTCGGAGCCCGCTCTCCGCTCTACTTTGCAAATACCAGGGTCGCCGTAAAAACAGGGACGACCCAAAACTACAAAGACGGGTGGATCATCGGATACACCCCAGACATCGTTGCCGGGGTGTGGGTTGGCAACAATAACGGAGAAGAGATGGGGCAGGAGCCGGGCTCCGTGGTCGCCGGCCCCATGTGGCATCAATTCATGGAGTATGCAATATCCGCAAGAAGGAGCGCCTCGGGAAATTAGGTCTTGAGAGGCATCACCACATACAGGCAGTCCTCTTCTTTTACGCCCTTCAACAGGGCGGGGCCGTCTTCCCCGCTCAGCGAGAACTCCACGACGTCGTCTCTAATGGATGCTAAGCCGTCGCTCAAGAACCTCCAACTGAAGGACGTTTCCTGGGGGGTCCCCTCTACCGCGGCAGCCATGAAAGAAATGTTCTCTCCGAGGTCCGGGCTCTGACTGCGGAACTCAACCCCTTTCTTTTTGGGGTCAATGACAAGCCGTACTTCGTTTATCCTGTTCGCAAACACGCTGGCCGCCTTGAGGTGGTTGAGAAACTCTGCGCGCTTGGCGCGGACGCTCACCTGAAACGTTTTTGGAATGATTTCTTGGTAATTCGGATATTCCCCGTCGATGAGCCTTGAGATCAGATGGATCTGGGGCTGGGAAGCGTCTTCTGGCGAAACGTGTTCAAATTCCACTTGAGTGGGGGACTTCGTGATTCGTATGGCCCCACTCTTTCCTCCGAATATTGCTGTGATCTCGCGAGCCGCTCTCTGGGGAAGGATAAACGAGGCGTCACTCCCCTTCTTCTGAAGATTGATGACGCATTCTCCCAGCCGGAAGCTGTCTGTGGCAGCCGTCCGACACTCTTTTTGAGAGAAGCTGAACAACACTCCTGAAATTTCGGGCCTTGTGGTGCCAAAAGACGCGATCCCGGAAACCCTGTTCAGCGCCTCGCAGAGTTGAGCGGCGCCGATTTCAATCTCTTCTGTCTTGTTTTGAATACTTGGAATGACCGGGAATTCTTCTCCTGGAAGCATCCGCAGTGTCGCCTTATTGTTTTCTCCCTCTACCACCAGCCCTTTTTCTTTGGCCTCAAGGGTCGCCTGCTCGCCAGGAAGAGTGCTGATGAGTTGGGATAGGATTTTTGCTGGCACCACAGCCTGCCATTCCCCCGTGTTTTTTGAAAGTATCTGATACATAATTGCGAACTCCAGGTTGGTGGCAGAAATCTCGAGAATATTTTTTGTTCCGCGTAATAATATATTTCCTAAAATTGGCAATGACGCAGATTTTCCAGAAATACGTTCTCCGGTTTGTAACCCTTGCCGCAAGTTTTCTTTCAACACGACAGACTTCATAATAAATATTCTTATTTTTTAATACTACTTATTATATATTAGCGCTGTGGGAAAAATACGTTTGTGTGTTATTTGTGCTCGTGTGGGCTCGTGGAAATCGTGTGGACGAACAAGGGAAAACATTAGTTCCCATAAATACGCTGTCTTATCAACGACATTTCATCAACCAAAAACTCAGAGGCAAGGAGCTCTTGGGCGACCCTTTGGCACGCATACATTGCGGTGGTGTGATCCTTCCCGCCGAAGCGCTCGCCAATGAAAGGATACGAACTTTTCAGTTCTTCCCTGAGAAGATACATGGCGATTTGTCTGGGCTTCACCACTTCTTTCTTTCTGGAGGCGGTTATGAGTTCTTTCTCTTTGATGTCGTAGAACTCGGCGACCGCGCGGATGATTTTCTGGGGATTTGCCTGCCTTCCGTGGTTTTGGATAACAGTGCGGAGAAGGGTCCTCGCCTCAGTAAAGGAGGGCTCTTCCCCGTTGAGCCGTTGGAACGCCAAAATCCTGTTAAGCGCCCCTTCCAGCTCCCTCACATTTCTTTGGATATGGGAAGCGATATATCCCAGCGTCTCTTCTGACGGAGAAACTCCGAGCTCCTGAGCCTTGGTTTTCAATATAGCCAGGCGCGTCTCAAAGTCGGGGACTCCGACGTCAGCTATCATTCCGCCCTCAAAGCGCGAACGCAGGCGTTCTTCAAGGGCGGGGATGGCCTTTGGTGGACGATCCGAAGAAAAGATAATTTGTTTACCCCGCTCATAGAGCGTGTTGAAGGTATGGAATAATTCTTCCTGGGTTTTTTCTTTGCCCGCGAAAAACTGGACGTCGTCCATAACCAAGACGTCAATTTCTCGGTAGAGAGACCGTAGCTGCTCCATGGTCTTGTTGCGGATGGCTGCTACCACAGAGGAGGTGAAGCGCTCTGAAGACACATACCGTATCTTCTTGTCGGGCATCTCAGAGGAGATGGCGTTGCCCACCGCCTGCAGAAGATGGGTTTTCCCCAGCCCCACGCCTCCGTATACAAAGAGCGGGTTATAGACCTGGCCAGGATTCTTGATGATGGCCATGGACGCCGCGTGCGCGAGCTCGTTGAAGGGCCCCACGACGAAATTATCCAGGGAGTATCGGGGATTGAGGTTCGTTGATTTGCTTATCCTAAAGTCCGCAAGCGTAAGCTGCGCCTCGCCAGCCGCCTGTTCGCTCCGGCCGTTCGCCCCTTGGTCTGAGCGGCTCGAGGACGCAGAGGACCTCTCTACCTCGTAGCGGATTTCCCGGACGCCCTTGGTAAGATCGTGTATGGCGTGGGACACAAGGCGATTATATTTGTTCTGCAGCCACTCTCGCGAGAACCCGTTTGGCACGGAAACAACAATCTCCCCGTCTTTTTGAGAGACAATAGAGGTGTTCTTGAACCAGGTCGCAAAGTTCGCCCTGGAGATCTGAAGCTGAATACTGGCAAGGGCGGCCTGCCAGAGCTCCTCATTGGTCATACGTGGATTATATGTAAGTAGGGGCACGCAGTCAAAACAAGCTCAATCTACGACCCCCTGTGTACAGCTTGTGCAAAACATGGGGACAAAAGCAAAGACTTTTGCTTTTGTCGGGAGCATATCTATTAATCATCCGCCTTGGGCGGATGTATGGGTAGGAAATGCTCCCAGGGTCCGCCATAGGCGGGTACCTTATGTGGCTTGTAAAAACATCCGTTCGCATATATACTGTAAGCTATATGAGTTTCACCTACAAACCAAAAAGAAAGAAGAGAATGCGCACCCACGGATTCCTGAAACGAAAAAAAGATTCCGGGGGGAAAAACGTTCTGCGCAATAGGCGAAGGAAAGGAAGAAAGCGGCTAACGGTGTAACTCCCCCATGTTTCCCAAACCAAACCGACTTACCAAGAGCAGAGAGATCCGGGAGGTACTGCGAAAAGGAGGGGGGGTGAAGCGAAGCACCCTTCTTCTGAAAGCGGGAGCTCCGGTATCGCCTCCGAAGTTCGCAGTCGTGGTGGGTCGCAAGGTTTCCAAACGCTCGACGGTGAGGAACAAGATTAGGCGACGGATTCGGGAAGCTCTCCGCCGCGAGCTGGGAACGACAAAAAGAGGGAGCTATGTAGTACTGGCCCTGCCGGGGTCCGCGAACCTCGGGTTCCAGGACATATGCAACGCTCTCAGGCAAGCCCTTCAACAGATACGCAATTCTCATGATTAATTTGATTGTTTCTCTGTATAATCTTTTTATCTATCAGCCGCTTTTGAACGGCCTGGTATTGTTGTATGAGCTTCTTCCGTGGCAAGACCTGGGGATAGCCGTCATCGCGCTCACGCTTCTCGTGCGCATCATTTTGTTCCCTCTTAATAGCCAGGCCTTTCAGGCCCAAAAGCGGCTTCAACTCTTGCAGCCCAAACTCCAGGAGCTGCAGAAAAGACTGCAGCATAACAAGGAAAAACAAGTTGCAGAAACCCTTGCTCTCTATAAAACAGAAGGGATCAGTCCTTTTGCGGGGCTTCTCCCTCTTCTCATCCAGATTCCCCTTCTCGTCGCGCTCTACCATCTCTTTTTTGCGTTCGGTGCAAAAGATGGGCTTCAGGCGTCTCAACTTCAGCTTCTCTACTCTTTTGTCTCTCCGCCGGGAGATGTCAACCCCATGTTTTTGGGGGTAGTGAATCTCAGTACTGGCTGGGTGGCTTCAGCCGCGCTCGCCGTTGTGGCAGGAGCCCTTCAATTCGTGCAGACGCGCCAAGCCCTTCCCAAGAAACCCTCGGCAAAAGAGGCCGCCTCTCCTTTCATGAAAGCGTTTCAGCGGCAGGCAACATACCTGTTCCCGCTGGTCACCGTATTCATTTTATTCCGGCTTCCGGCCGCCATTGGTCTCTACTGGGCGACGACTACGCTGTTCTCCATTTGGCAGCAGGGAAGAATATTGAAAAAATCATGAGCGCTGAACCAACAATTGAAATAGCAAAGCTGCTCGTCAAAGAGCTGTTCTCGCGCCTGGGGATCAAAGAAGCTCCGGCCGTGAGCATGCCAGACGGGCAGACCCTGCAGGTGACCCTGACAATAGAAGACCCCAAGACCCTTATTGGAGAACGCGGCCAGACGCTGTTTGAAATCCAGCATCTTCTGCGCGCTATGCTCAGAAAAAAACTTCAGCAAGACCCCCCCCGCGTATTCCTGGATATCAACGACTACCGCAAGAGCAAGGAAGAATATCTTCGGGACGCAGCCCGGCTGGCGGCCGACGAAGCGGTGCTGCTCAGTAAGCCCCGCGAGCTCGAGGCAATGTCGGCGGCTGACCGCAGGATCGTGCACATGGAATTAGCCCAGCGCTCAGACGTTGCCTCCGAGAGCATAGGAGAAGGAGAAGAGAGAAGGGTGGTGATAAAGCCGAGGGCATCCTAACCCCGGTCTTCTGCGGCGCGCTTCGCAGTTTCCCGCGCCAGGAGTTCTTTGGGAGACGTGGTGACAATCTCGTGTTCCGTTGGAGAGGCCACCACCTTAATGGCCACGTGTTTTTGTCCCGCAAAAAAGATTCCTTCCCCCAGCCCGGTCTCCAAGAGCAGCTGCTTTTCCGCTTCGGTAAGATTGAATGCTTTTTGTACAACATCAATGGTTGCAGGGCTTTGCTTGAGTAGAAGCTGCAAAGATGAGTTCGTGATAATCGGCCTGCCATAATCGGATCGCATAAAGTCACCAACATCTTGGGTGATGGTGGTCACGCCCAGGTAGTACTTCCTGGAGCGTTTCGCGATACCGTACAGAAAAGATGCTCCGTCTTCTGACTGCATAATCCACCAGGCCTCGTCCACCACGAGAATTCTTTTTTTAAGCACAGACCTCACTACGCTCCAGATGTAGCGCATGATGATGTACATTGCGAGGGGCCGCAAACCCTCTTCCATGTTGCGGATACCGAAAGAGACCAGGTTGGTGGTAAGAGAAATATTAGAATGCTGGTTGAAGAAGTTGGCGTAGGTTCCCTTGGTGAACTTTTGGAGTCTGCGCACCAGAGACTCCGCGCCCTCCATGGTAAGGAGCACTTCTTCTAAATCCTGCATTAAGGGGATGTTCGCCTGCCAGTTCTTGGGGTCTGAAGTTACCGTAATGTCTTTTGCGGCATAGGTTTCCGTAACGGCTCTGTCCATAATAGAATCTTCTTCGGGAGTGAGCCCGCCCAGCATGAGGCGCATGAGGCCTACGAGGTTGATGACGTTGGATCGCAGGACGTCGTCTGGCCGCTCATCTTCTCTTGGGAGCGGCAAGTCAAAGGGATTGATGTGGTTTTCAGATCCCAGAGAAATATCAAAGAATGATCCTCCAGCGGCTTCGCAAAGCGGCTTGTATTCATTTTCAGGGTCTAACACGACGACGTCTACGCCCGTCATGAGCGACCTGAGAATCTCCAATTTTACTGCGTAGGATTTTCCAGAGCCCGACTTTGCGAATATGACCTCGTTGGCGTTTTCCAAAGAGAACCGGTCAAAAAGAATAAGAGAATTGTTGTGCCGGTTGATTCCATAGAGAATACCCTCGTTGGAGCTCAAGTCGAAAGACAGGAACGGAAAGAGCGAAGACAGGGGGCCGGTATTCATTGTGGTATGGGATTGGAGAAGGTCTTTCCCGTACGGGAGGCTGGAATTGAACCCCTCTTTCTGGCGATAGAGCGCCGGCTTCATATAGATGAGGCGCGACTCAAAAATGGAACGCAGTTCCGTCTTAATCCTCAACAACTCCTCTTGTGTTTCCCCGTATATGTTCAGGTATACGCCAACCTTGAACATCCTTTCCTGGGCCGTTTGCAGAGCATCCCGCAGGTTCTCAAGATCTGCGAATGCGGTTTCAAGAGAAGGATCTCGCACAAGGCCTCTTTCGGATTTCTCCATAAGCTCTGACTCAACCTCGGTAACTTTTCTGCGCAGCCGTTTGAGCACCAAGCCAGTGTCCACCGGATGGGCGAATAAGGCAACATCCATCGGAACCCCCATGTTAATGACCGGAGCTAACCAAGCTGAAGTGAGATACCGAGGGTAGGAGAAGATGAACATGGAAGTCGCCAGGCGTCCTGCCATGTCCAAATACTCGGAATCCACTTTCACCGTGGCCGGAGCTATGATATCTTTTGCGGTTAGGGTGTCCCTCTCAAAGAGCTTTTCGGAGACCGCCCCTGTTTTTTTTCCGAATAATGAAGCCATGTGCGTTACCGGATGATTTCCGGAGGAATCTCAGGATAGTAGCCGACTTCTGCTTCTTTTGGGTGATGCCACCCCCAAAACAATTCTATAAGTTCTTCTGAGTTCAAAGGAGCCACTTTTAGGCCCATGCGTCTCAATCCGAGCGCCACGAATTCCATGCGCTGCCAGAGCTGCGTCTTCATGCGCTGCAAGTCGTCATCGGAAAGCCCCCCCACAATCCTCGGCATGCGCTTCCGGTCGTCAAGCGGCAGGGTTTCTACGAGAGAAAACGGCACGACTACAAAGAAATTCTTGGTCATAATGGCAGACCCCGCAATGAGGCGCTCCACGAACGCATGGTAGTCCTTGGTGAGCCCCTTCAGCAGTTCATTCTTCTGATTTACCTCCAGCTCCTTGAGCTGGTCTAAGTAGCCGGTAAGGTTAAGCCTGCGGGATTGGACGACGATCTGCATCGAAAAATCCAGCGAGTTCAAGAGGGACTGGAACTGGGCAATAGTCGCATCCTGTTCTTCGCCCGACTTCAGGGCGAAATTCTGTGAAGAAACAAGCATGACGCCGCGCACGGTGCGGTCTTTGAGCACCGCCATTCCCTCTCGGATCTCGTCTAGCTCAAGGAATTCTTGTGTCGTGGCAGCCATTGTTTAAGATTCAATTTTTGTTGAGAGTTTGCTAATCTTACTTTCTTTAGAAAGCGTAATCTGGGTTGTGCGGGGTTCGGGCGCAGCTTCCGGGGCAGCAGCGCGAGCTGGCGCGCTGGCGAATACGCGCTTCTTTTTCCAGTAGTAGATCTTGCCCCCCATCTGGAAACTCAAGAAATCTATGAATACAGCCGGAAGCGATTTCCCCCCAATCTGCACAAAGGCGGTGAGAAATCCAAATGCCGCAAGGCCGAGGCTTGCTACCGCAAAGACAAGCAGAGGCGCAAAGAAGTACAGAATAAAGGCGGCTCCGCCCGCGACCGCAAGAAAAGCGAATTGGCGGAAGGTGAGTGGCCCCACCACCAGCGCCTCTCGTTCAATAAATTGGGGAACTTGGAACTGCATGATGTTTTTTACATTATCTCGGAGCGCAGGGGATGCTGAAGATCCCGCCCCCAAGCCCGGTCCACTCCTGCACGCCAATGGCAACAAAGAACAGGTTAATGACGAGCCACGAGGCATAGACAATGAGCAGCCCGAACATAACGCTTTTCAAAATGTCCCTGCCGCGCTGTATGTTTGCGGGACTTCCCTGCGAGAACAGAAAATACGCTCCCCCGACAACCACCATGAGGACAGCCACGGCAGGCACGAAGGTGAATAAGATGAAGTCCAGAATGCGATCGACAAGGAGAAAGATGTGGCAAAATTGGCAGCCCTCTGTTTTTGCGTCGTATATGCCGTCTCCATCTATATCGTATCCGCAAGGCACCAGCCCCTGGGCAAGGGCAAAAGGAGCTGCGGAGAGCAGCAGGAGAAAGACGGCGACGAAAAGACATGCTCTTTTCATTTTTTATTCAAACGATTCCCGATACGTATCTTCTTTCTTTGGAGTGGCAGGAGATGGCGCTTCTTGCGCGAAAGCCGCAGCTGCGGGCGCCGCCTTCTTTACCTGGGGAGCAGCCGAGTTAGCTGCCTCTGTTATGTTATGAAGCTGGCGCAAGCTTTCTTTCACAGGAAAGAAGACGAACCTGGTGATATCTCTTGCGATATTCGCAGCCGCGTCTTTTTTAAGCCCCACTTCTTTTTCCAGGGTTTTTTGGAAGTCCTCTGGAAGTAAAATGCCCATGAGCACTTGTCCCGTAAGCTCCGCAACCCTATTCCCCCGCTCGTCAGTCACGCCCTGCGACAGGCGTGCGTTATAAATCGCATCCGCGGTTTCCACGGAAAAGATCGCCTCTTGCAGCTCATCGGGAAGCTTTTCAAATATCTGATTAAACTGTTCTTGAGTATACTGTGGCATAGATATAGTTTATCACCGCGAAAGAATACCACAAGCCTGCCTGCCGCAGGCAGGCGCCACTTGACACAGCCACTTTTTTGTTGTAGTATTGCTCCAGAAAAACTGAACCTTAAGAACAAAAAGAAAGCAGGCCAGAAAGGAGGTCGCGCATGCCTAAGCTTTCAATGGAGCAGGTCGTTTGGATCGAGCTCATCGCAATCTGGGCCGTGATCGGCCTCCTGGTGGGCATCATGCTTTGGGAGCGGCTAAGGGAGTTTATTCGGAAGATGTTCCGCTCCCCAATATCTTCAGCAACGCTCCGGGGCAAGAGGAAAACGTTGCGGGGCCGCCCCGCATACGAAGGGAAATCGAAATCGGTACCCCAATAAAAGAAAGGAAGGTGTAGTATGCAGTGGGCGGTGCTTGCAGGCGCTACGCCAGTTGTTCTGGGAATCGCATGTTTCCTGCTCGTGTGGTTCGTGCTCGCTCCCCGGAATCTGTTCTTCACGTTCGTTTCTGAGGGCACAGCAAAGATCGTCGTGAAGGCAGACCAATTTTCCAGGTGCCTCATCCAGTGGAAGGGGTATACCCTGGATGAAAACGGGAATGTGGTGTCGGGCAAAGACGGCTTCCACCCGTTTGGAGGCCTGCGGTTCGTAGGCATCTGGCCGATTTGGGACATCTTCGTTTACCTTCTGCGCTGGAATGACGTTCACAGGGCAGAAGAGCGAAACGGGAGGATAGAAGAAGTCAGGTTCCACGCCAAGTGGCTGGACTATATCCTTCTTCGCCCGGACGTCTACTGGACAAAGCTCACGGGAGCAGAGACCACACCAGGGACAGCGGAAACGCCAGAGGCCCAAGAGCGCATCCCACTGGACGTGGAGTTTAACATCACCATGCAGGTGATAAATCCGTACAAGGTAATGTTCGTAGCTCCCCCAAACTGGGTGGAAAATGTCCTCGTGCGGCTTGACGCGGTCCTTCGAGGATTTGTCGCCACCCACACCCTCGACGAGCTACTTGCTATGAGGGGAGGCGGCGGCGAACAAGCTGAAATAGTGACCTGGAACGAACTCGGTGCACATCCGTTCATCCAAGAAACCCTCGGGGAATGGGGCATTTCCATTCCTGAAAACGGGATTCAGATGAAGAACATCGGGATCCCGGCCGACATCCAGCAGGCCGCTCAAGCAAGGCGCACGGAGCAGTTAAGGGCCGAAGGCGAGCGGCAGAGGGTGCAGATCGGCGCCTCAGCAGAGGCGCAGAGAATCCACACGACCTATGGCGCCGTAGAACAACACGCCTCAGGCATGCTTATTCGGACTCTTGAGGCTGTCGAGAAGAGCCCATTGCCGGCAGCCTTGGCTGTCCAGGTCATCCCAGGTCTTTCAGATGTCCTTCGGGGCGTGCTCGAAAGGCCTGCAGCCGCAGTTGCTGCCGCTCCGGCAACAGATCAGGATCAGCCTGCTGCTCAGTAGCAGCGGCAAAGCACAAAGGGGGTTTGCGAAAGCAGCCCCCTTTTTATTATTACGCCAGAGAGCCAGGCCTTCCCCGAGGAAGTTTTTCTTGTCCGCCCTCTTTAGAAGATCCTGTTGCTCCTGGTCTTCCCCGAGGAGTCCGTTCCGGGCCGCCTTCTCCCGGAGGTGGCGGAGTTGTTGAAGGGGGCGTTGCAGAAGCTCCGCTGGCTCGGGAACGAGCGAGCTTCTCTTGCGTGCGCGTTTGGTCTTCTTCTAGTTCTCGAATTTTTTGCAAGCTTTCCGGGGAAAGGTCTACGGCTCCTCCTGGCCGACGCCCCCTTTCTTGTACAAGTTCTTTTTGTATGTCGTCGAGACGGCGCTCTAATCCCCGAATGTCTGCGGAACCAGGAACCCGATATCGTTCAATAATTTTTTCAGCGTCGTCTTGTGTGAGCCCTTTTCCTGTTTCAGGGTCTATATATGTAAAACCAAGATTGTGGGCGCCGGTACTCGAAACCCACTTCAACACATCTGGTGCGTTTTTCCCTAGCCAATCTTTATCAAGACTGCATATGTGATTAGTGATTGCTGTTCGTTCTGCTTGTTCTCGCCTGCGAACCATTGGGCCGATAAATTCCGCTCCGCGCTCTATGAGCATCGAGTTAATAAATGCCGCGCCCGCTGGAGTGCTGGGATCATAGTTGCTCGGCGCATTCTCGTCGCCTTTTAAGTCTTCGGGCGTCATGCGGGCGGGAATCTTTGCTTTCATCCTCTCAAAATATTCTGCGTCAGAGCCCTTTCTTGAGAGAGCCCCCTCCGTGAACTTTACGCGCCCGGCATCGTCTTTTGCAAACTTGCCTTCAGCATCTCTTTCTAGGTCGTCGCTTCCGACATTGAAGCCCCATTTCGCTGGGTTAGTCATGATTTGTCCATAGAATGCCTTGAAAAGCGGACGCTCGCCATGGGGACCTATCCTGTCTCTCCCCAGTTTTATCAATTCTCCGATCTTTGCTTCTTTTCCTACCAACACCCCGTTTTTTTCAGGATCAAAAGCATCTTCAATATCATCTGCGTCTCCGCGGTTCCTTACTCCGGTCAGCAATCCCAAAATACGATTTTTATTTGGGACGGGCTTTAAGAGCTCGGCATTAACAGTAGCGAACACGTCTCGGGAGTCTCCCATCTTAGCGGTTTCTTTTACCGCCCTATCAAACGCAGCATAATCCCTAAAGTTAACCTGCTTGGAAAGTTCTCGCGCCCCGGCCTCTGTGACCCCCCAGCCTTTTCGCAAAGCCATTCCCGCAATAGTTGCCGGAATTCCGACTGCCCTGCCGGCCCCCCGTTTTTCAGCTCCCCATTGCTGCAATCCGCTTGCGAGCGATGTCATTTTTGTTGCAACTCCCGTAGCTTTGTTCCCGTACCTTCTCCAAAAAGCAGTACCCGCGGTTGCCCCGCCCCACTTGAGACCTTTCATGGCAAACGCCTTTGTGGCGGTGGCACCCATGGCGCCGCTTGTCTGCAAGGCGACAAAAAATCCCACCAAGAGCATGGCGAGCGCAATGCTGTAGGGTACGGTATCGTTGAGTATGCCGGCGACAAAGCCGTAAACCCCACCGCCCGAGGGCACTGACGCAGCAATCTCCCCCCGCGCCGCGAGGCTAATGATATGATCTCCCAGCCACAAGAAGAATGCGGCGAATATTCCAATGATAGACCATTGGAAGAATTGGTTCCACCACCAATTGAACAAGCCCCGCGTTCGCGGAAGGATAAAAGCAGCGAACGCGATGGGGGAAAGAATAACCAAAATCCAAATAGCAATCCTCCTCACTATAAAGAGCGCGGCAAAAAGCATGAAAATAATGGCGGCGAAAACCTGAAAAGCCATGACGGCGAGCAATTGAAATATAAGAGAGATGTCGAAGATATTGCTATTGCCCGAAACAATATTGGTAAGATTTGTTAGAAGGTTCGTAACCAATCCGATGCCCGCCAATCCTTCCAGGAAAAAATTCATAAAGATGTTGGCGGTATCAACAATGAATCCGGTAATGACCGGGGTGAAGTTGATAAGAAGGGCTACTCCAATAAGCCGAGGCAGGGTTTTCTTTGCCTCGTATTGCCCAAGGCGCAGGGCGGTTGCCAGCCCAATAATGATTAAAAAGAACACGATAAGCATGTTCGCAAAATCGCGAACAACAGTCCACCCGGTCTCAACAATGGGACCCGTGGTATACGGAACCCGAATAAAAGAAGGATCAGTCGCAAGGCCAAGAATGATTCCTGCTATGGTGGCAGCGGCGGTTGTAAGGAAAAGCCCCGCAAGTAAAAATTGACCGATAACCAAAACCGCAATCGCATTTGCAATGCCGCCTAAAAATCCACCAAATTGCGCCTGCGCAACGTTTGGAGAAAGGGCGATTCCCATCGAGGCAAAAAGAACAATCGCCAGCACTCCGCGTTTCCAGGCAAAAAATCTCATTACATTATTGTACCACCGCCAAAAGCCTGCGCAACAAGACGCCCCGCTCAATCAGGCGCAGAGGGGGTCGGGTTGACAAGTCCAGGGGAAAATTAGATACTATATCCAGACATCCGCCACAGTGGTGGATTTGACATCTCAATAGCACACAAGTTCCAGAAGGAGGAACACGATGGACAGAAGGCATACGGTGGGAAAGGGGGTCAGCCAACAGCCGACGCTGACCATCCCTACGCCATCCAAGAGATTGATCATCGGGATCGGGCTCGCAATCATCCTGATCGCGGCGATGGCGCTAATTGCGGTGACCATCGCGCTCACCACATCGTCGCCCGCAACCGACACAGCAGCCGTGGCCAACGTTCAGGAGCCGGCCGTTGCCAACACCGACCAGCAGGTCTCGCCAAATGGCGTTCAGGCACAGACGAGCGAGCCGACCGGCGACTTCACCCGTCCGGCAGACGCCGTCCGCATCGGCGAGTTCCTGATCACGGTGAACTCGGTGAGTACGCCGTCGGGCATCAACCCGCCGGAAGCCCACCTGAAGTACGTGGTCATCGAGCTCTCAGTGCAGAACGTCGGCACAAGCTCGAGTACGATTCGTGACATCGACGACTTCACGCTGTTTGATAGCGATGGGGTCAGGGCTAGCGCGCTGGTTGGAGGCGATGCGGAATCTGACGCCCTAGGAGAGCTTGGCAAGCGACTCCGTGGAGAATATCCGCGGGTTGAGCCTGGGCAGACCCTTGGCAGAGTCATGGTATTCAAGATCCTGAAGGATACCAAGCCCGCGCGTCTCGAGTTCTCGAGTCTCGACACCGGAGCCAGCGGCACTATTCCGCTCAAGTAGTCTGCCCAGGGCGGATACATAAGGGCGTTCTCACATGAACGCCCTCCTTTTTATTTCAGTTTTTTGGTTAGCGCGCTTTGATTGGAATTACCAAGAGGTATCTTGCCTCGTTGTCTCCGATATGATTATTTTTTAGGCGAATATCGTCCCCTTCAAACACCTCTGCTCTTCCGTCTTCCCTAAAGAGCACTGCGACATAGTCGCCATTAACCCTAATAGAAGAAGCGCGAGTCTTGCTTAGTACCCTATCGCAGCTCACCGTACTTTGATTGTCTCCGGATCCGATTGTTGTACCAAAATTTACGGAACCATTCACCCAGAGCGGTTTGCCCGATCTAAGAGCGCCAGTCGCGTCGGTCTGCGCGTTAATGGGGCCGCAGTGTTTTTGATCAGCCTCATTTCTGTCGCTCTTTGGCTGTTCGTTGAAGTCATAGTTTCCAAAGAGGGTGACGCCGTCTCCTGAAGGAGAATTGACAGGTATCGTATTGGTTATCGTTTGGTTAGAAACGATTTCATATGGCAAGTATTGATTAAATACCTTTACGGAAGATACTTCGTTTGCCACAAATCCTTGGCAGTAGGGCTCTTGCGTCTGACTGCAGGACTCGGCGATTGGGATGCATTCGGCGCGTTGAGCAGGAATTTGGTTGAGATCTTTCCCGCCCAAGAACACAGCGCCGTCTCCTTCAAACCTCTCTTTTTCAAACAGTACCACCCCCACCTTGTTTGTTATGGCGCTTATGAATTTGTCTGACTCGGGAGTGCCTTCTGGAAAGGGGCCAAAAAGAGGCAATCTGGTAATTGAAGGAATGATCTTGAGTGATTTTGCTCGGTTGTCAAAATCTCCGAGAGTCGCCGTGTTTCCCACATATGCCTGCACCTCGTCACCTGAACATTCTGCCCCGGCAAAAAGGTATACTCCGGGAGTTTTCCAGGTAAGCTGAACAGAGCCAATCTTTTGTTCCCCGCCAAGCGAAACACATGCGGCTCCGGCATTGTCAGTTTCTAAAGAAGCGGGGATCTCACCGCCCTGCTGCCGGACGCGGTCTGCAGAGCTGAATACTTTAATTCCCCGGCGATCCTTTTCTTTGTAAATAACAATGTCGAGTTCCGTGCTTGAGTTAAGAAACCTAATTGATCCAGCTTTGGGAAAATTTATGCTCACGCCAGGAATTTCGTTGGTGAGATCAGAGAGAGTGTTTTTTACCCGCAGAAAATCCACTCCTTCTCGCAGTCCTTTTGTGCTTCCGCAATTGTCTCCCGCAAACAAGATAACTCCCTGTTTTGAAAAATTAGCATCTTTATCTATCTTAAGAATAACAAGCTGTGGGTTAATGGTAGTAAGCAAAAGCCATGAGCCAAGAAGTAGTACCAGCCCAAGAAGAGAGGCTTTGATCTGCTCCCTTGCGTCTGAAAGCGCCCCCGGATTTCCGGCAGAAGAGACATATCTGAATCCTCCATAGACAAAAGAAACAAACGCGGCGAGTCCGGCAACCGCAATGCCAAGGTTGAACATGTACTTGATAAAGTTGGGAAGACTTCGCACCTCGTTGGGGGGCTGGGCTCCTCCCGGCACCTGCGGGTATTCGAGTTCCAGCTGCTGGGCAAACGCGACAGGCAAAACCAAAGAGAACACAAACGCAATCAACACGGCTGCTACGAGAATGGTAAATACAAGGCGTACTCGTTTTTGCTTCATGATGATGCGATTACCTTATAGTACAGCAGAAGAAGTTATTGTTAAAGCACTGCTCCTGTTTCTCGGACAAAACCTTCTCGAACCGTGCTTCCTGGCAGGAAATGAGAATATCCACGTCTTGTTCGGATTCTCCTGTGTCGTAGAAGTTTGCCGGAGTCACGCAGGCCTCTAGGCCCTGCCTTGCCTCTTTGAGGTTGAGAAGAATGTGTTCCCGCCAGGGTTGTTTCTGGCATTTTTGTTGGCAGCCAAAGGGGCCGTAATCTACAGCACATTGCTGGCTGCCGCAGTACTCTGCCGTCACAAAAGGAGAGGGTATTTTTTCTCCAAAAGGCGCTGCAATCATTCCGTTTGCTTGCACGGTGCTCTCGTGCGCAGCTATAATCTTTGCAACCTGGTCTTGAATTTCGGATGTTGGGCAGGGGCTTCCTGCGCACGCTGACGCTCGGCATGCGTATATGGGAGTCGACGTGCCCTGACACTTCCCCTTCTCATCAGTCTTCCCGTCGCACTTACTCCCGACAACTTCAGGAGTACAAGAAGAGCGACACGCGTTTACATTGCATCTGTCTGGAAGCTCAAGAAGCTTGTCTACGGCGGTTTTCTGTCGAAGATAGTTAGTTCTCATAGAATGAAGCGCATTTCCAACCTGTCGCACAAGATCTCCTGATTGCACCACGACTTCCCCAACGGGGATCTCTTTTTCTTGGCAGACGAGTTCATCCGAGAATTCTTGCGCAAGCGCTTCAGCAAGAGGCGAGGCCCGGAAAACGCCGTTGCCAAACAGAAAATATGCAAGTATTGCAAAGGAGATAGCGAAGAAAATAAGAAAAGATTGTTTCATTGCGTTTTTATTTTATTGTATCACGCAGCCGGGCGGAAGCGGATCAAACTCTCCGCCAACCTGTTTGAAATAATTGAAGGCTTCGCCGCCTACGTAAAATACAACAGGCAGACCACATATATCTTTAGAAGAAAACCCTTGCTCTTGAAACCACTGCATGACTTCTTGTTTTATCTGTTCTGTTTCTATGCCCCGAATTTCCACATAAAAAATATCAGGACTTGGCAGATAAGAGATTCTGTAAGAAGTTGTTTCGTAAAGAGTCGCCGGCTCCCCGCGTATTGTTTGGAGCATGGCAGACCGCAGCGACCTTCCTTCGTTGCTTAGTTTTCCTCGTAGTTCTGCAATACGCTCTACGGTTCTGGGTGTGTTCCTGAAGACGGGGCGAACAACAGGGCTTTGTTTTGAGTATATTGAGTAAAAAAAGATCAAAAGGAACAATAGCCCGAGCGCCAAAGCGGTTTTCAAAAGAAGAATTTTTCTGAAACCTGAAAAATTAAACATAGTTATTCAATCCATCCCGCGCAAACCGGAACATGTTCCGTCTGTCCCCCCCCGAGCTCACAGGGATTACACGTCCAACGATTCCCGTATTGAGGATCAAGCACTTGCCAGTATTCCCATCCAGAGCAGACGTTTCCGTGGAGATCTTGTAGTCCTCTCACTCCTTTGAATTGCAATACCGGGTTTAATGTTTGTTCTGACCAAAGGGGTTCTGCTACCTGGTATCCATTTGGGTAACTGCCGGGCGGCGTATCTGGATCAGCGTCCACTCCTCCGCCAAGATCGAACTGATAAAATCCCGTTGCTGGCGGATGGGGAGAGCAGAAGTTTTGAGCTCCGGGGTTCCAGCCGCTTTCTGGCCCTATGACGTCGAGAAAAAAGATATTTGCCTCTTCTTCTGACAAACGGCTGCGTAGCTGTCCGTGGACCTCATCTTGAATTGTTTCCAAGGGAGCCCCTTCGGGATTAAACGAAGTGCCGCTTGCATAGTTTGGGGGAATAACGCTGCAAATACCATCTCCTCCTCCGCCGAACCCTTCTCCGGGAGGCCCAATAATGCGCCGATACGCGTCTTCTATAATGGTTTTATTCTGCTCTTCATCCACGTAAAACGTAAAAGGATCATTCCCCCGCGCCTCGACTGTTTTCCCAACAGCGATAAAGGGATTTATTTGGACGTTTTTGTACCCAGAATTTAACAATACCTGCTTGATTTCAAGAAAATTGTCATAGTTGACAGGGTCTGGAATTTCTTGGAGAAATTCGTTCGCGTAGAGAAGCCGCGAGCCGTCCCGGATAAATTCGGTAAACGAACGATCTGGTTTTGACATAAAATCCGAAAACTCTTCCATTGCGTCGGCAAGTTCCAGCTTCTTCTTCTCGATTGTCCCCTGATCACATATCTGTCCTGTGCACTGAGTTGCCGGGGAACAAGATTGAGAACCGGAACATCCTCCACTGGGTTGCGCGCGAGAACAACTGCATTTTTTGGTTTCTTCTTGCAGGGCAAGCGCCGCATCCCGCACCTTCTTTGAAAGTTGCACAGTTTTATTCCCTTTTTCTTGTAAGGCATTGATGCGGCGCGGTTCAAGAGCGTCTTCAAGCAAGGTCCCCAAAGGCACTTCAAGCGCCGAAGCAGTCAGCCCTTCTTTTTCACACTGTTCCTTGCATTGATCCGTGACGGGGTTAAAGCAGTCGCACGTGTCTCTGGTTGGGATTTGAGCTATGGGTTTGTCAATCCTGAAAACAGCAAGCTGAGGGTTAATGGTGGCGAGAAGAATATAGGCTCCTAACAGAATAAGAGATCCCAGCACTCCTTCAGTAATCTGGGCCCGGGCTTCACTTCTTGCGCCAGGACTTCCTCCGGAGGCCATGTACTTGAATCCTCCGTATACGGCAGACCCCACGGCAAGAAATCCCGCGGAAATCACAGAAAAAATATATATATATCTGACAAATTCCGGCAGAGCCGGCTTTGTAGAAAGCTGGGATCCGGGAAGGGCAGGATAGTTCAGTTCAAGCCCTTGCGCAAACACTGCGGCTCCGCTAACGGTTGCTACTGCAAGCAGAAGGGTGATAAAAATAAGAAAAGTGCGCATTATGTTTGAAGCTCGGAGTATACCATAAAGGTCCAGAGGGGGAGCGCTCCTACGTAGGGGATGACTTCTCCAATAAAGGCAACAGGTCGAAGCCACTTGGACCGGCCTGCCATTTTTGCGGTTCTTGCCTCTGCTTGCGCGCCTCTCGTCTCCATTTGGGGACGACTTCCCCTGAACAGCATCCAAAGCCCTATGGTGCAGTAGGCTATAAAATCGGTAATGAAAAAATCGTCTAGCCCAAAAAGAACCAAGCCAATCCCAATGATGTCTATTATTCCTGCAATGGACATCATTATAAACCCCTCGGGACTCAAGAGAGAGGCGCCCCCGCCTTCATCTGCCGTTTGCTCTTGGCTGCCAGTTTGGTCTTGGGGAGCTTCTTCTGTCTGCGCAGGCGCTCCTTCTTGCTCCTGTACTTCTTCGTCTGCCATTACCCCATTGTAGATGAAATCCTTAACTAAGTTAAGGATACATCACTCTATCCTTAGCTAAGCTAAGGAAATTGGAGGCGAGGCGGGTCCAGTCGGGGATGGAGAGGGTTTCGGCGCGCTGGGTGGGCGAGATGGAGCTTCTGGCGAGAAGGTGGGTCGCCTGTTCTTTGGAAAGCCTCAGGCCTTCTTTTACATTATTCAAAAGCTGTTTTCTCGGGTGCAAGAATCCCGCTTTGACTACGCGAAAGAACGATGCAGGGTCAATGCCTGATTTTTTCTCAAAAGGCACTATTTTAATAATTCCGGCATCCACTTTGGGCGGCGGCCAAAAAGACCCTTTTTTGATGGTTCCTACGAATTTTGGCTGGGCATAAAACTGCACAGATACCGCAAGGAGGTTCATGCGAGGCGGCTGGGCGCAGATGCGCTGGGCAACCTCTTTCTGCACCAAGAGCACCAAGAGCGAGGGAGGTCCGCCAGCTGGCGGGGTTGCCTCCAGGAACTTTCTAATGAGGGGCGAGGCAATAGCAAACGGAAGATTTGCCACCACCTTATACCCTTTCTGGAGATTGAGCCCGCTTTTCCCCAGTGGGATTATGAGCATATCTCCCTGTACGATCTTTATATTTGGATATCCTGAGAACTCTTTTCGCAGGGCCTCTACCAGATTTCTGTCTTTTTCTACCGCAACCACCTGGTTTGCAGCCAAGCTGAGCTCTCTGGTGATGGCTCCCAAGCCAGGACCTACCTCCAAGACCGTGTCTGCCCTTGAAAGCCCAGCGGCAGCTGTCATTTTGGAGGCGACCCCCATATTGATCAGGAAGTTCTGCCCAAAACGTTTTTTTGGAGCCAGTCCCTGGCTGTGCAAAATCTTCCTGGGGCTGCCTTGACGAGGGGGTTGCGATACCATATACTATTTGTTGTACGCTATGAAGCCTAATTTACGGAAGTTCGTAGCTTTTTTGAAGAAATATATTAGATTCCTTGCCCCCGGGGGAGCCATCCTCCTTCTTTTGTTTATAGGGATTGTTCTCGGGTCTCGACAGGGAGCCCTGCAGAGCAGCTTTCTGACGGCACCGGCAAGTGCAATTTCTTCTTTTTCTGCCGCCCTGGATTCGACTCGACGGGCAACCATCTTTCCGGAAAGTCCGGAACTTTTGGTATTTGAGGGCAGCACGTTGGCCGCGGCAACCCCTCCTGTTACCGTAACACCAAAGGTATTGGGTGCGATAGTGGGCACGCTTGACGGAGAGGGAGGAGCCGAAATTGCCCACTATGTCGTAGAAGAGGGAGACACCGTGGCCTCTTTAGCAGAGAAGTTTGAAATCTCCACGAACACGATCCTTTGGGCAAACGACATTCCCAAGGGCGCGGAGCTCAAGCTAAATCAAGAGCTCACCCTGCTCCCGGTTTCTGGAGTGCTTCATGCCATACGCCCAAACGAGACCCTGGGATCCATCGCATCCCTCTACCAGGTAAAGGCGCAAAAGATTGCAGCTGCCAACAATCTGGACTCGGCAGATGACATTTTCGCAGGAGACCTGCTCGTTATTCCCGGGGGCTCGCCCCTTCCTGTCAGCAGCTATATCCCTTTGGCAAACTCCTACTTCATCTATCCCATTCCAGTTCCTCACTACATCACCCAGGGCCTGCATCCTTTCAACGCCATAGACTTTAGCAATGGATCATGCGGAGAGTCGGTATTTGCGGCTGCCGGCGGCATTGTTCAAAAGATCGGCTACAGCTCCATTGGCGGAAACTATGTCCGTATCCTCCATCCCAACGGAGTCGTAACCTACTACGGCCACCTTTCCAGCATCGGGGTAAGCCCCGGGCTGCAGATTTCTCAGGGAGGGATCGTCGGATACACCGGAAACACCGGATATACCATAGGGCCCACGGGATGCCACGTGCACTTTGAAGTACGAGGTGCAGAGAACCCGTTCAGGAGATAATTGACATGCACCGCTCGCAGGTGCGAGCCGAAGGAATGGCAAGAAGCCGTTCTTTTTGTATCGGCTCCCCGCACTTTTCGCAGGTTCCGTATGTTCCCTTTGCTATGCGGTCCAGGGCAGACGTCACTTCCTTGAGCTTGAGTTCTAGCTCCTGCTCAACAGAGATGTTGCTTTCGTATTCCTCTACCTCGTCAGCCGCTTCTTCCTCGTTGCCTTCTGGCACGCGGGGATGCTGGGTGTCCCAGTCTCCGGGCAGCTTGGTATCTTTTTTTGCAAAGCTCGAAAGCTCCTGTTCTACAAGGGAACGCTCTTTCTCCAATACTTCTTTGAGTTGCAAGAGAAGTTCTTTATCCATATGAATCCCACCATATCTTATATCCCCCGATTTTTCCAGAATGAGTACGCAAGCGCAACTATGTTGACTGCAATGAAGAGGACGAGCAGCGTAATCACAATACGCACAAAGATTTTCTTTGTCCGCGAAGGAGGCCTGGGAAGCTCCCCCCCGATAGCTTCAACAGAAAGCCTGCCTGCCGGCGAGGCAGGCCCGCCTGCAGACGCCTGCGGCTCAGGCTGCTGGCGGGCAGGCATGAGAGGGACTCTGGCCGCTTCCTGCCCGCCCTTTGGCGAGGTCTGAAGCTGGATGATTCTCTCCCGTTCTTTCTTTGATTCTTCCTCGCGAAGCCGTGCCATATCTTTTGCCATGGTGCGGATGTCTTCTCTGCGCAGAAACTCCAGTTGTTCTTTCGGCTCTTCTGGCATAAATGTTATTGCGCTTGCTTAAGAGAAAGCCCTATTTTCCCCTGGTCGTCAATCTTGATGACCTTCACCCTGATCATGTCTCCGACATGCGTCACATCCTCCACCCTTTCAACGCGTCTGGGAGCAAGCTCTGAAATATGAACCATTCCTTCCTGTCCTGGGAACAGCTCAACAAACGCTCCAAAAGCCGCGGTTTTCACGACCCGCCCCGTAAACGTTTCCCCTATCATTACCTCTCTGGTAATGTTTTTGATCCATGCAAGCGCCTTTTGGGCGGCCTCTTCTTTGGTTGCTGTTACAAACACTTCGCCGGAATCCTCAACGTCAATCTCAACCTCGCATTCCTCAATGATCCTGCGGATCGTCTTGCCTCCGGGACCAATAAGCTCTCCGATTTTCTCTTTGTTGATCGTAAGCGTGTAAATGCGGGGTGCCCAGGGAGAAAGCTCGCTCCGCGGCGTTGCCAGCACAGGAGCCATGGCGTCTTTTAATATTTTGAGCCGCGCTTCTTTGGCCGCTTTTAAAGCTTCTGCAAAGACGCGGGACGGGATGCCTTTTGTCTTCACATCCATTTGAGCTGCGGTAATGCCTTCTGTGGTTCCCGCTACCTTGAAATCCATGTCTCCGTGGTGATCTTCGGGCCCCTGGATGTCTACCAAGAGGCGATGCTCTTTTCTCTGCTCGTCTGCGACAAGGCCGATGGAGATGCCAGCCACCGGACGCTTGATGGGAACTCCCGCGTCCATGAGGGCAAGGGATGAGGAGCACGCGGAAGCCATGGAGGTGGACCCGTTGGAAGATACCGCTTCCGTAACGATGCGTATGGTGTAGGGAAAGTCTGCGACCTCTGGAATGACCGGGAGCAGGGCTTTTTCAGCCAACATGCCGTGCCCGATCTCCCTTCTTCCAGGACCGCGCATGGGCTTTGCCTCTCCGGTAGAATATGGAGGAAAGTTGTAGTGGTGCATGAACCGTTTCTTGCCGATAAACTCCATTCCCTCCAGGAGCTTTTGGTCTCCCGGGGTTCCGAGTGTAAGAATGGAGAGCGTTTTGGTTTGTCCTCGTACAAACAGGGCAGACCCATGGGTGCGGGGAAGCAAGGAGACTTCGGCCGCCAGCTCCCTGACTTCGTTCAGGCCGCGGTCATCCACGCGTTTTCCTTCTTTCAGGATACGATTGCGCATGAGGCGATCAAGCTCTTTTTCAAAAAAATCTTTTGCGTAGTCGCTCTTGCCGGTTTTAGGATATCTGCCCTCAATAGTGGCTGCCATTTCGCGTTTCAACTCATTGACCTCGTCCATGCGAGCTTGCTTGTTCCCTTGGAACAGCGCTTGTTCCAAGCGGCTGCCAAGCAATTCTCGGACTTCCCGTTCTATCTGGTCGTCGTGCAAGGGGTCCGGAAGCACAACCTTCTGCTTTCCGTGGTCCCGTATGATTGTTTGCTGAAGGTCCAGTATGCCGCGCAAAATAGGCGCAGCAAAGCTGAGCACTTCTTCAAATGCCTTCTCTTCTACTTCCTCTGCCGCAGCTTCAATCATGTTGACCAGCAGCTCGTCTTCCTCCGCCGGCTGGCGGACCACAGAGAACAAAAAGTCAATGTCGCTCCCCCGGCGCTCTTCATAGGTTGGATTGAGGATGAATTTTCCGCCCTTTCTTCCTACGCGCACAACTCCCAAGGGGCCTGACCACGGAGTATTAGAGATTCCAAGCGCCAGAGAAGCTCCTATGAGGCCGAGCACGTCAGGGTCATTTTCTCCGTCCCACGAGAGACACGTGACCACCACCTGTATCTCGTTCGACAAGTGCCCGGGAAAGAGCGGGCGTATGGCGCGGTCAATAAGGCGAGCGGTGATAATGGCTTCGTCAGCAGGCCTGCCCTCTCTTCTCATATATCTGGACCCGAGAATCTTCCCTGCGGCATAGAACTTCTCTTCGTATTCCACGGTCAAAGGAAAAAAACCCAAATTTGCCCGGGGCGAAGCCATGACGGCGTTCACCATGACGAGCGTGTCTCCCATGCGGCAGAGCACGGAGCCTGAAGCCTGCTCTGCCCAGTCGCTCACCCTGAGGCTCAACTTCTTGCCTCCTACGTCTATTTGATAATCTTTATCGGCCATCGGGGCGCTTTCAACAGATATTTGTCCGGAGATCCTTCCAGGTCAATGAATTCGTCCACCGCCTCCCTGAGTTTTGTTGAGGTGGAGCGGCCGAATGCCATGGCTTCCACGAGCTTGCCGTGGTTCTGGAGATATTCCACGAGCGGCACATAGTCCCCGTCTCCTGAAACAATGACGACTGCTTCAACGCTGTCTGAGATTTTGATTGCGTCAACCGCCAAACCAACATCCCAGTCAGCTTTCTTCAATCCGCCGTAGTACTCTTGCAGATCTTTGACCCTGGTCTCAATGCCCACTGCCGTCAGGGCGTCAAAAAACGCCCGTTCTTCTCCTGTCTTGGTGCGGACAACGTACGCGAATGCTCGGATGAGCTTGCGGCTGCTCACCGCCATGCGAAGAATCTCCCTGAAATTTACGCGGGACTGGTAGAGGTGTTTTGCGGAGTGATAGAGATTTTGGACGTCAATGAAGACGGCAACTCTCTGCTCTTTGTTTTTTTGGGGGAGAGTCATTCCTTGGTTTGTTTCAGGCCGAGCTTCTTTGAGATTGCCGAGTAGCGCTTCATGCTTTCTTCTTTGAGATAGCTGAGAAGCCGCCTGCGCCGGGCTACCATGCGCAAGAGCCCGCGCTTTGAATGCATGTCTTTCTTGTGTTTCTTGAGGTGTAAAAGCAGCCGCCCTATTTCGGCTGTCAGGAGGCCAATCTGCGCCTCGGGAGATCCCGTATCTTTTTCGTGGATGCGGACTTCTTCCAATACCCCCTCCTTTTCTTTTTTAGGAATCATCGCGTGTATAGTAGCTCAAAAACAAAAAAAGCGCAACCCCGCTTCTTTTCTGTTATTTGAAGCGCTCCTTGATGCGTTCTGTTTCTTCTGGGGTGATTGGGTCATTCGGATTTTTTGCCATCTCGTCTAATCCCTGAAAGAACTCTTCTCGTGTAATGCCCATGCTGTATGTGGGTATGTCAAAACGCTCCATCACGCGTTTTACATATTCTCGCTCTTCAGGGAGCAGGGTAACGGTGTTGATATATTGCTCAAACTGCTGACGGGACATCCTCCCTCCATATCTGCTGAATGTGTCTTGGGGTTCGTTTGCCATCACTTACACACTACCACGTTTATGGGATAGCCGCTTTGCGGCAAGTTCCATTGCGATGTGCCGCGGATTCTTCTTCGTCCTCAGCGCTTCTTTGAGCACCAAACGAGTCGTTTTCTTTATTTTCCGTTCTACCAATTCAAACATGCGTTTTGGGTTGTATCCTCGGTATTCCGCATACGAAGAAATGACCCCGCCCGCGTTTGCCACAAAGTCTGGCACGATGAGAACTCCTTTGTTCCAGAGCCATGCTTCTACGGATTCTGACATGGGGATATTTGCTCCTTCAACAACGATGTTTGCCCGTATGTTTTTTTTGTTCTTCTCGTTGATAACGTCGGTGACCGAGGCCGGGATGAGGATGTCTACGGGCAGTTCAAAGATGGCGTCATGGCTGAGTCGTTTGCCGTGAGGATATTCTTTCACCGATTTCTTTTGACCCTTGAGTTTCAAGAGAATATCTTCTCGCAGCCCATCTTTATTATAGATAGCTCCCTCTTGGTCGGCGACCGCAACAATGCGGGCCTCCATTTCTTTGAGATACTTGAACGCAAAACTTCCCACGTTGCCAAATCCTTCAATGGCAACCGTAGCTTTTGCGATATCAAGCCCCTTCAATTCTGCGGCTACCTTTGCTGCTTGAGCCACCCCAAACCCGGTGCTCCCGAACTCGTGGGGGATGCCGCATTTCTCTCCCGGCTTGCCAAAGAGCTTCATGCACAGGTTTGCCGGTTTGCCCGTGGCAGACCTCCAGATGCCGGTTGCCTCCACGAACCATTGCATCTCCCGCTCCCCGGTATTCACATCCGGACCCGCGATATATTTCTTTGGCACGAATGGCTTGATTGCCTTAGCGTAGCTCTGGACGTATTGTTTCTTGAGTTCGTCAGATCCGCCAGGCCATATAATGCCTCCTTTTGCTCCTCCAAAGGGAATGTCTGCCAGCGCATTCTTGAATGTCATAGTTCTGGCCAATCTTGCCACCTCTTCCTCTGTTATATCGGGAGTCATACGAATGCCACCCTTGCCCGGCCCCAGGGTCGTATTATCAATGACCAAAAACCCCCGCATCCCTGTTTTCGGATTATATACCCCTATTGAATATTCCGGCTTTTGCAGATTCATTGATTTTGGTGCCCCCAGAAGGAATCGGACCCTCATCCACGGCTTAAGAGGCCGCTGCTTTACCATTAAGCTACGGGGGCGAACTCGGTGCCCTCGGAGGGACTCGAACCCCCAATAACAGGTTCGAAGCCTGTCGTGATATCCATTTCACCACGAGGGCGCGCAAGGTGATAGTATCAGAAAAATCGAATATTTCAATGCCGCGGGGCTCGCCGCAGGCAACTACATTTGATAGGATAAGTCAATGAAAGAAATCCCGCAAGAAGTTGTCCAGGTGGCTCAGAAGCTGGAACAGCACGGCTTTGCCGCGTACGTGGTGGGCGGATGCGTGCGGGATTTGCTGCTGGGCAAGGAGCCAGAGGACTGGGATATTGCTACAGATGCGACCCCAGAACAGGTGCAGAAGATATTTCCTCGCACCTTTTACGAGAACAGGTTTTTTACGGTTACCGTGCTTACAGAGAGTTCGGATGCGAAGCTCAGCCAGATTGAAGTCACCACGTTCCGGTCCGAGTTTGAGTATGAGGACCGGCGCAGGCCCTCAAAGGTGGAGCCCGCACAGACCATTGAAGAGGACTTGAGCCGCAGGGACTTTACTGTTAATGCCATGGCTTTGCGCGTTGGGACCGGGAAGCCGTCTTTGGTTGACCCGTATGACGGCCAGAAGGACTTGAAGAAAAGGATCATTCGCTGCGTCGGAAACCCAAAAGAGCGCTTTGCAGAAGATGCCCTGCGCCTCATGCGAGCGGTGCGGTTTGCTGCGACCCTCGGGTTTGCCATAGAAAAAGACACGCTTGAGGTCTTGAAGTCCCAAGCGGTCCTTCTGAGAGACATCTCACAAGAGCGCATTCGCGACGAGTTTTGCAAAATTCTCATGGCAGACAAGGCGGCAGAAGGTATAGAGCAGCTGCGCGAGACAAAACTATTAGAGCACATTGTTCCAGAGCTTCTGGAAGGATACGGAGTTGGTCAGAACAAGCATCATATATATACGGTATGGGAGCATAACGTGCGCGCTTTTGCGTATGCGGCAAAGCAGAAGTGGTCTTTGGAGGTGCGCTTAGCTTCTCTACTTCACGACGTTGCCAAGCCCCGCGTGAAACAGGGAGAGGGTCCTGACTCTACTTTTTACGGCCACGACGTGGTCGGAGGCCGCATGGCAGGGGAAATCCTAACCCGACTGAAGTTTTCCAGAAACACGACGGATTACGTGGCCATGCTCGTGCGCTATCACCTGTTCTACTATAACGTAGGCGAGGTTTCAGAATCTTCGGTGCGACGGCTGCTCCGCAAGGTTGGGCCAGAGCACATGGAGGATCTCCTGCAGGTTCGCATGGCAGACCGCATCGGCTCCGGAGTTCCCAAGGCAGAGCCCTACAAGCTGAGACACCTGAGGTATGCCATAGAGAAGGTTTCAAAAGACCCGCTCTCTCCCAAGATGCTCGTCCTGAAGGGCGACGACATCATGAAACTCCTCAACATTTCTCCTGGTCCCAAGGTGGGGCAGATTCTTGCTGTCGTATTGGCCGAAGTTATTGAGGATCCCGCACAGAACTCAAAAGAAACTTTGGAAGAGAGAATTCAAGAGCTCGGAAAACTGGATGACGAGGCATTGGTTCGCCTTGCCAAGGATTCTGAGAAAGTCGTGGAGGCCGTGGAGACAAAGCTAGATACCATGGTAAAACAGAAATACTGGCTTTGAACCATGGCGTACACGTCCAAAACCTATGCGCTGATAAACAAGAAGGATAAACGACATCTGCAAGAGGTGCTCAAGTACCTCGTGCCGAGGCGCGAAGAAAAGATTCTGGAAATCGGATGCGGCCGCGGATTCGTGGTGCGCGAGCTTCAGAACGTCACCCCGGACGTATACGGTATTGACCTGAACCCGAATTCCATTGAGCATGGCGTCACCCATAACCTGCGCGTGATGAACGCGGAGCGCCTGGAGTTTGACGACGCCACCTTTGACAAGCTATATTCGTTTCACGTCATAGAGCATATTTCGAACATCAAGAAGGCCTTAGAAGAGATGGACCGGGTGCTGCGTCCGGGAGGCAGAATACTCCTGGTGTATCCGGCAGAGCCCATTCGCGGACTTTTTTCCATTCCGGCGGCTATAATCCTTTTTAAGAATCCGTTTCGGACCCGCGACGTCCACCTCCACAAGTTGAATCCTCGGCGCATACAAGAATTGATATCCGGCACGAAGTTGGAGCACAAAGAAAGCAAGTTCTCTTTCTTCAGCTCTCCGCAGCACTTCACGGTTCTGCAAAAGCGCCTAGGTTTATAAATAATAATGACGGGCTGTAGTGTAGCGGTAGCACGAGTCCTTCGGGAGGATTTAGCCCCAGTTCGAATCTGGGCAGCCCGACCAACTTTTTTACGCAGTATTTTTTTTGAACAGCAGCGAGACGAAGAAGATAGAGCCGAGCAACAGAATGAACGTGGGGCCGGGAGCAAGGCCTGTTGCGGTTGCGATGATGACGCCGGCCACGGTGCCAGCCCCGCCAAGGAGCGCGCTTAGAAAGACGTAAGTTTTCATGCTCCCCGTAAGATTCCGTGATATCGCAGCAGGAATAATAATAAGGGATCCTGTAAGGAGCACTCCTGCAAACTGAATGCCGACAGACGTGATGAGCGCAAAAAGCGTGAGAAAGAGAAACTCAAGGAGATGGGGCCGCAATCTGGCGGTTTGCGCAAGGTCCGCGGAAAGCAGAGAAAGCGTTATTTTGGACTTGAGGAATAGAAGCAAGGCAATGATGAGCAGGGAAAGAGAGGCCCCCCACACAATTTGAGCGAGAGAAACATCGGTAATGTCTCCGAAGAGCGCTTCCAAGAGCTCAACGTCAGGAGTGAGAAGAGTCCCTATCGCCAGGGCAACCACGAACAACACGCCAACGAGAGTGTCTACGGGAATGCGCGTACGGTGTTCTATCGCCCAAATGACCGTGGTCCCAAAAAGAAGAAACGCAAGAGCGCCAATCAGAGGATTGAAATGAAACAGCAAGGCCAAGGCCAGGCCGGGAAGCGCAACATGAGAAAGCGCGTCTCCCACGAGCGCCATTCTTCGCAAGAGAGCAAATGAGCCCAGCATTCCGCCGGCTGCTCCCATAAGGGCGACTGCGACGAGCTGGAATATGAAGAGTGGTTCTGCAAAGAAATTATTCATGAAGATGGTGATAGAATCTGCGGCCTCCTCCGTACAGCTTTTCTAATTCTTGAGGAGTCAGGACTTCTTGAGGAGGGCCGAAGCATATCTGTGTCTTATTGAGGCACAAGACTTTTGTTGCGTACCGATAGACCGTTGTAAGGTCGTGCGAAACAAGGATCGTGGCGAATTGTTCTTTGTCTTGGAGACGATGAAGGAGGTCATATATCGTTTCCTGCCCGCCTACGTCTACGGAAGCGGTCGGTTCGTCAAAGAGAAGAAGAGAGGGCCGTGTTCTTAGCGCAAAACCCATGAGCAACTTTTGAAACTCTCCGGCAGAGAACGTGCTCAGGGATTTGCGCATATGCTGCGGTAGCAGCCCGACCATCTGGATCATTTCCTTTGGAGTATAGGGAGTTTTTTCTTTGTCGGTTTGCGCTAAATTTAAAAACTCTTGTCCTGTGAGCGGGAGATTCCGTTCCACGTCAAGCTTTTGAGGCACGTATCCCATAGATATCTCTTTCTCCGTTTTTATCTCGCCCTCGGAAGGGAGCGCGCCGATAAGAGCTTTCAGGAGCGTCGTCTTGCCAGAACCATTCGGGCCGATGACCGCGATTGTCTCCCCCTTGTTTATGCTAAAAGAAACGTTTTCAAGCGCTTTTTCTTTTCCGTAGAATACTGAGAGATCTTTCACTTCTAATATTGGCATATCTGTTTTTATCTGGTGGACCTGGCGAGAATCGAACTCGCGACTCGGCAATGCGAATGCCGCGTAATGCCACTTTACTACAGGCCCTGGTTGCAAATGAAATGTATCAAAATCGGGCGGTTGGAGCAAATACTTCCCGCGCCCAATACCGCGAGGTAGAATAACAAAATGGATACTCAACAAAAGGAAATGCTCGTGAAGAAGGCGTCGGGAGAAGTAGAGCCCTTTTCCGACGCCAAGCTGCGCCGTTCGCTTGAACGGGTAAAAGCTTCTTCAGCGATAATTGAAGATATTGTTGCCCACATCAGGCAGGAGTTCACGAGTGGCGCCAAGACGCAGGATATTTACCGGCGCGCGTTTTCGCTATTGCGCAAGCATGAGCGCCCTGCCGCAGCCCGCTACTCTTTAAAACGAGCCATCATGGAGTTGGGGCCGACGGGGCACCCCTTTGAGAATCTCGTCGGAGAGCTTTTGAAGCTGCAGGGATTTTCGGTTGAGGTGGCGACCATCGTGCAAGGGATGTGCGTTTCCCATGAGGTGGACGTGGTGGCAGAACGCCAGGGCCGCCTTCTCATGGTTGAGTCCAAGTTCCATAACGCGCAGGGCCTCAAGTCAGACGTGAAAGTCGCGCTCTACGTGCAAGCCCGTTTTGAAGATATTCACAAGCGATGGCAGAAAGAACCTCATGCAAGCCGCGAGTTTCATGAGGTCTGGCTAGTCACCAATACCAAGCTTACGTCCGACGCCATTGCCTATGCCTCATGCATGAAGATGAAAGCCATTGGCTGGAACTATCCTGGGCAAGGCAGCCTGCAAGACCTCATTGAGCAAACGGGCCTTCACCCGCTGACGTGTCTTACGACTTTGAGTAGGTCTAATAAAAGAGTGCTTTTGGACAAGGGGCTGGTGCTCTGCAAGGACGTGGTCGCGCACAAGAACGTGCTGCAGTCCATCGGCTTCAATCAGCAGAAGATCGATCAGGTTGAGAAAGAGATTGTGCGGCTTTGTGGCGCTTGACGCGATAGTTGCTTTCTCGCTTTATTTTTGGTAGCTGCCCCTTTTCTTTATTTCTTAACGTGGTTTAGCTGTGGATAACTTAACCTGGTTAAGGATACATGATACATTGGGTATATGGAGAAATTATTTATCCCAGTTATTTTAGGAACTGCCAGAGAAGGAAGGCGCTCTGAAGCAGCCGCCAAGTTTATGCTTGCCCAAGTCAAACAAGCCGGATTGGAAACCGAGCTCATTGACGTTCGCGATTTTCTCCACAAGGCAACAGAAGAAACGTTTCCGGGCCAGGAAAAGCTCGGAGCAAAGCTCAAGAGGGCGGACGGATATGTTATCGTCTCGCCAGAATACAATCACGGATATCCTGGGGAGCTCAAGCTTTTCCTGGATACGTTCTATCAGGAGTACGCGAGAAAGCCCTTTGGCATCTGCGGGGTATCTATAGGCCCGAACGGAGGAGTGCGCGCCGTAGAACAGCTGCGGCTTGTGGCGAATGAGTTTCATGCGGTTCCCATCAGGGAAGCGGTGTATTTTAGAAATGCCGCGGATCTGTTTGACAGCCAGGGGCAAATCAAGGATCAGGGGTATGAAAAGTTCGCCAAAACGTTTTTGGACGAGCTCACATGGTTCGCCACCGCATTGAAGGCGGCTCGCGATTGACATAAAAGTGGGGGTTTGCTAGAGTATAAATATGGAAAGCGTGATGTCCGTTAGAAGCGGACATTCTTTTCTAAAATATTAAAAACCGAAGTGAACGGTATGATAGATATCAAAAACTTAACGGTACTGCTCGATCAGATCGCAGAAGAAAAAGGGTTGAAGAAAGAGCGCGTGATGGAGGCCATTGAGCAGGCCATTGCAGCCGCCTACAAAAAGGAGTACGGCCAGCGCGGGCAAGCCATTAAAGCGAAGCTGAATACCAAAACCGGCAATGTTGAGTTTTGGCAAGAGAAGCTCGTGGTGGCAAAAGACATGATCTATTCGGATGAAGAGCTGGAGCAGATGAAGGAAGCCCGGGAGAAGGGAGAGCCGCGACAGGAACCCTCAGAGGAAAAGGAGAAGATTAGGTTTAACCCGGAGCGCCACATCATGCTGGCTGACGCAAAGAAAGAGAAGGCAGGAGTCGACGTGGGAGACGAGCTGGAGTTTAAGCTGGAACCTAAAGAAGATTACGGCCGCATCGCAGCTCAAACCGCAAAACAAGTTGTACTGCAGAAGATTCGGGAGGCGGAACGGGAGACCGTACTCGCGGAGTTTCGGTCCAAGGAAGGGGAACTCATCTCGGGCCTGGTGCAGCGCGTGGAACCACGCATGGTATTCTTTGACCTTGGCAAGACCGTTGGTATCCTTCCCCGGGAAGAGCAGGTTCCCGGTGAATTCTACCGTCCGGGACAGCGGCTGAAGCTGTATGTCATGCGGGTTGAAGACAGCCCGAAGGGCCCCACCATTTTTATCTCACGGGCGCATCCGAAACTCGTCACAAAACTTTTTGAACTAGAGGTGCCCGAAATCGGAGTAGGCTCAGTTGAAATCAAAGCCATTGCAAGAGAGCCGGGATCCAGGTCCAAGGTTGCGGTGGATTCCCATGCAGACGGCGTGGACCCGGTGGGCTCCATGGTGGGCCAGCGGGGAACAAGGGTGTCGGCTGTCATCAACGAGCTCGGCGGAGAAAAGATTGATATTATTGAATGGGCGGACGACCCCGACGACTTTATCAGCCACGCGCTTTCCCCTGCCAAGGTGCTCCAGGTGGAGCTGCAGGACAAGAACAGGGCGAAGGCCGTGGTGGCAGAGGACCAGCTTTCCCTCGCAATCGGCAGGGAGGGGCAGAACGTGAGGCTGGCAGCCAAGCTTACCGGCTGGAAGATTGACGTTCGCACGCCAGAAGGGAAGGGTATAGGAGCAGACCTGCCTGCGCAGGCAGGAGAGAAGAAACCGGAAGAGGAGGAGTCCGAAGAAATTGAAAAAGAGTCAGGCCGGTGATATGATATACCCATATGAATCTCGTCCCAACCGTCATTGAAAAAACGCAGTACGGAGAGCGGGCCTACGACATCTATTCCCGCCTTCTGAAGGACCGCATCATTTTTTTGGGAAGTCCCATTAATGACGTGGTTGCAAACTCCATTATCGCCCAGATGCTGTTTTTGGCGTCGCAGGATTCCAAGAAGGGCATCCAGTTTTACATCAACAGCCCAGGAGGATCGGTCACAGCCGGGCTCGCCGTATACGATACCATGCAATACATCAAGTGCCCGGTGTCCACCGTGTGTGTCGGCATGGCAGCTTCTTTTGGAGCAGTGCTCTTGGCCGCAGGAGAGAAGGGAAAACGATTTGCGCTCCCCAATTCCCAGATCATGCTGCACCAGCCCATGGGAGGAGCGCAAGGACAGGCGAGCGAGATTGAGATCACCGCAAAACAGATCGTGAAGATTAAGGAACGCTTGAACACCATCCTGTCCAAGCACACCAAGCAGCCGTACGAAAAGATAGAGCGCGATACGGATCGGGATTTCTATCTGGATGTCAAAGAGGCGAAGGCCTACGGCATCATTGACGAAGTCGTTGAGCAAAAAGAAAGCTCATAGCCGCTTCTTTTGACTTTTCCTTTCACTTCTGATATATTCAAGATGTGAGATTTTTGAATTATCAACTATTGTTCCCATCATATGAACACACAAATCCTACTTGCAGTAGGCGCGTTTTCGCTTGCGGCAGGAATCGTTCTCGGGTACTTCGTACGTCAGTCCATTGCGAGACAGAGAGCTGATACGGTCGAGCAGAAGCTTCACCAGCGTTTAGAACAGGCAAAGACGGAAGCCGACCAGCTTCTCAATCAAGCAAAAGAAAAAGTAAAGCAGGTTGTTTCGGGAGCCGAGACAGACCAAGAGCAGCGCAGGAAACAGCTCTTGGAAACCGAGCAGATTCTTTTGAAGCGCGAAAGCGCGCTGGACGCCAAAGTCTCTTCTTTAGACGAGAAAGAAAAATCTCTTGAGCGCGAGGTAGCCGAGGTAAAGCACAAAGAAAAGGCCCTTGAAGAGGTCCGTCTTCAGGCGTTGGAGAAACTGGAACGGGTGGCCAGCCTCAGCAAAGAAGACGCAAAAAAAGAACTGTTTGAGCTCACGCAACAGCAGTATGAGGGAGACCTTTTGGCCAGAATGCGCAAGCTTGAACAAGAGGGAGAGGAACGTTTTGACAAGCGCGCTCGGGAAATCGTTTCATATGCGGTGCAGAAAGTGGCGGTTTCTCAGGCCCAAGAGATCACCACAACCACGGTCATCCTTCCGTCAGAAGACCTGAAGGGAAAGATTATCGGCAAAGAAGGAAGAAACATCCGCGCCTTGGAGAGATCTGCCGGCGTTGAGATTGTCGTAGATGAGGCCCCAGAGACCGTCGTCATTTCCGGTTTCGACCCCTTGAGAAGGCATGTGGCAAAGCTGGCGCTAGAGCGCCTCATCAAAGACGGAAGGATTCATCCAGCCCGCGTGGAGGAGCAGGTGGAAAAGGCCCAGCAGGAAATTGACGCTCAAATTAAAGAAGCCGGGGAAGCCGTGGTGTTTGAACTCGGCATCGTGGGCCTGGACCCCAAGCTCTTGCAGATTCTGGGACGTCTCAAGTTCAGGACGTCGTACGGTCAGAACGTTTTGCTGCACTCCCTGGAAGTCGCCTATTTGTCCGCGGCATTGGCGGCAGAATTGGGCGCAAATATTGCAGTGGCCAAGAAGGCAGGATTGTTCCATGACATCGGGAAAGCCCTGGACCATCAGGTGGAAGGGTCCCACGTTGATATCGGCATACGCATTTTAGAGAAGTTCGGCGTTGAGAAAGAAGTTATTGACGCCATGAAGTCCCACCACGAGGATTATCCATACGAATCCGTGGAAGCCGTGCTCATCCAGACGGCTGACGCCATTTCTGCCTCAAGGCCGGGAGCAAGAAAAGACACGCTAGAAAACTATCTTAGGCGCATCGGAGAACTGGAGAATCTTGCGGCCTCCTTCCCCGGGGTTGAGAAGGCATACGCTATTCAGGCGGGTCGCGAGGTGAGGGTATTCGTGAAGCCCAAGGAGATTGACGACTTGGCGGCGCAGCAGCTCGCGCGGGAGATCGCAAACCGCGTTGAGCAGGACCTGAGGTATCCCGGAGAGATCAAGGTAACCCTTGTGCGGGAGAACAGATTCGTGGAATACGCGAGATAGTGAAACTTGAGCGGGTGACGGGGATCGAACCCGTGTGGCGAGTTTGGAAAACTCGTGCACTACCACTGTGCTACACCCGCATATGCCAAGCTTGTCGGGCCGCTGGGAATCGAACCCAGTCTACCTGCTCCCAAAGCAGGCGTACTACCGGTATACTACGGCCCGCCTTTTTATACTAATGTTCGCCTCCTTTCTGTACCATTTTTTTTACGCTGGGTCAATCTGTGATAGAATTGACTAGCCTCATATTTTCTGGTATGTTTTGGACGCATCTGTGCATTGTACCGCTCTTGCGCAGATATACTTCTCGCCTTCGGCTCAATCAAAAAACTGAAGGCGCAAGAGCGGCCCCGCCAGCTTTTGCTGGCCTTCAATGCTCACTTGCTCGCATTGAAGCCCTCATAGCTCAATGGATAGAGCACGGGTCTTCTAAGCCTGGGATCGAGGTTCGACTCCTCGTGGGGGCACAATATGAATCATATGGGGGCATTGGTGTATCGGCAGCACAAGAGTTTGTGGAACTCTCAGAAGGGGTTCAAATCCCCTATGCCCCCCAGCAAAACGAAACCCCGTCCCGCTTAGCGGGACGGGGTTTGTATATTCACCCATCACTCCATTTCGGAGTCTTCGTCATCGGGCGTGTCGTCATCCGCGGATTCTTTTTCCTCTTCTGTTTCCGCGTCGTCGTCCGCGCCCTCTTCTTGATTTTCAATTAAAGAATCAAACTCGTCGTAGATCATGCAAAAAATGTAATGAGTTGAGCGACCTTTTCAACCCCCATCATACGTACCCAATACCCCTTGTCAACCCTGCGTGGAGGTTCGTTTTCCACAATTGCGAACAAGAGAATATTGTGGTAGGGTAACTACGATTCTTACACACCGCCGTAGTCTTGAAAGAAGCGGGCTCCCGTAGCTCAATTGGACAGAGCAGCTCACTCCTAACGAGCAGGTTAGAGGTTCGACTCCTCTCGGGGGCACCAGAAAGATGGGCCGTTGGCGCAGTTGGTAGCGCGCCTCGATGGCATCGAGGAGGTCACCGGTTCGAGTCCGGTACGGTCCACCAGGAGGGTTGGCAGAACGGCTAATGCGCTGGTTTCGAAAACCAGTGGGAGCAATCCCTTGCAGGTTCGAATCCTGCACCCTCCGCCAATTTACAACTTTTTATCGGTATGACCCGAGTAATCGACGCTGCAGTGCGACCCACATACCCGACAACGAACCGGACTTGACATAGATCTATCCACAGCTATATACTTAAATAGTTGCTTAACTACTTAAGTAGTAATATACTAATAAACATATGTTGGATAAGAAACAAATAGCAAATATTAAAGCTGAATTAGCCACCGAGGAAGCGGCTTTCCCGCTGGTGTTTCAGGCCCTTGGCGACCCCTGCCGATTTAAAGTTTTTAAGGTGCTTATGCAGTATCACGATATATGCGTTACCGATATTGCTAATATCTTCGGCATTACCCTGTCCGCCGCATCCCAGCAATTGCGGGTTCTTGAACGCCTAGGGCTTGTTCAAAAAATGAGGATGGGACAAATGGTTTGCTATGAGATTAACGTCGAAAATTCCATTGCAAAACAATTATTCAAGTTATTTAAAGGGTCGAACAAATAATTAATAAAAATTAACAAAATACATTTATGTCTAAAGTTACTATCTACACCACCCCTTCTTGCGTCTACTGCAAAATGACCAAAGAGTTCTTTAAAGAAAACAATGTTCAGTATGAGGAAAAAGATGTATCGCAGGATGCAGCGGCACGAGACGAAATGATCGCAAAATCCAATCAAATGGGCGTGCCGGTTATTGATGTGGACGGCCAGCTGACCGTTGGCTTCGACAAGGAGCGGCTCTCCCAATTATTAAATATAAAATAACCCAGGAACCATGAGCAGTAAACTTTTGATTGGCGGCGTTGTTCTTGTTGTAGCGGGTCTATTGATATTCGGAAGATTCAACAGCAATAACACGCCTTCAGCCGGCACAGCATCCGTCCAGAACAGTATATCCGCCGGTTCTATTCATACCGCTCCCGACTTTACTCTCCAGAAGCTTGGCGGCGGAACTATTTCGCTTTCCGAATTCAAGGGCAAAAAGCCGGTTGTGGTTGATTTCTGGGCTTCTTGGTGTCCGAATTGCCGCCGCGACATGCCGAATCTCAATCGCTTTTATGAAAAATATAAAGATAGGGTCGAGGTTATCGGCGTTAACTTACAAGAACGAGAGTCGACCGTTGCAGATTTTATTAAATCGCGTGATATAAATTTCCCGATCGCGCTCGATCCTTCGGGACAGGCATCAAATGCTTTTGGAATTCAGTATACCAATACACATTTTTTAATAGATAAAGAGGGCAATCTTGTCCGCACTATCCCGGGAGATATACGAGAATCTGATATTCTCTCGCTTATTCAATAATTATGGGTTTTTCAAAACCGACAATAATTATAGGTATAATAATAATTGCGGCTTTGGGGTATTTAGTTTTGTCGCGTACAATATTCCGCAACGATTTTCAACTGCCCCGCGGCGGGGGAACAAAAACGGAAACGATATCCATTCCCGATGGCGAGGCAGATGGCAATACTTCATTTTTAACAAAAGAAATTATGATTACTGACGGTGTAAAACATAGCGTTCCCTTAAGTGAAATTATCGGCGGGGGACCGCCTAAAGACGGAATTCCTTCTATTGATAGTCCGAAATTTATTTCGGTTGCGGATGCAAGCAAGGTTTTAAACGACAGCGAGCCCGGCATTGCCTTAGATATAAATGGCACCGCCCGATTTTATCCATTTCAAATTTTGGTCTGGCATGAAATTGTAAACGATACCATCAATGGCCAGCGCGTGCTTGTTACCTACTGTCCGCTTTGCCTTTCCGGAATTGTGTTTGATCCGGTGGTGCCCTTCCCCGCCGAGGCTTCGGCGGGCAAGCAGGGCGAGCGCGTGGAATTCGGAACGTCCGGAAAATTGTGGAATTCCAATTTGGTGATGTACGATCGCAAAACCGATTCGTTGTGGTCGCAAATTCTAGGCGAAGCAATTGTGGGCGAGCTTACAGGCACAAAACTTAAAGTTCTTTCCTCTGATATGGTACGCTTTGGCGATTTTAAAAAGCTACATCCTGACGGATCGGTACTTTCCCGTGATACGGGAACAACGCGATTCTATGGTCAAGATCCCTATGGTGATTACTACACTAGCCCCGGAACCTATTTCCCTGTCAGCAAGAAAGACAATCGTTTGGGAGATAAGGATTTTATTCTCGGTATCGTGGTAAACGGAAAAGCGAAAGCATATTGGCCGGAAGCGGTGAAGAAAGCGGGCGAGATATCGGATCGGTTCGAAGGAAAAGATATAATCGCGCAGTATGAAAAAGACATTGATGCGGTGCGGCTTTTTGAGAAAAAAGTCGACGGAACGGTCGAACGCATCAATCCGTTCGGCTCGTTCTGGTTTTCCTGGGTTGCCGCGCATCCCGATACGGAATTGTTAAAATAAGTATGGCTCAAGAAGAAAAATACAATGTTATAATTATCGGCGGCGGTGTTACCGGTACCGCTCTCCTGTATGTTCTTTCGCGCTATACGAATATATCCCGTATTGCCATTTTTGAAAAATATAATGAAGCGGCAATGGTAAATTCACATTACGACAACAACAGTCAAACGCTGCATTTTGGAGATATTGAAACCAACTATACTCTTGAAAAGGCGAAAAGAGTAAAGGAGGCGGCTGATATTTTAGTGCGATATCTTAAATCTTACGCTCCAAATGCTTTTACAAAAGGAAGCAAAATGGTTTTAGCCATCGGCAAAAAAGAAACGCGCGAGCTTGAGAAACGATATGAAGAATTTCACACGCTGTTTCCAAAGCTGAAAAAAATTGAACGCGATCAAATCTCTAAACTTGAGCCGAATGTTGTAAAGGGACGAGACTATCGCGAGAATCTGCTTGCTCTCGTGACCGAAGATGGTTACGCGGTCAATTATAAAGCGCTTTCCGAATCATTTATCCGGGAATCGCGCGTAACCGATAAAGAGATTGACATTTTTTTTGGCACGGAGGTAAAAGAAATTAAGAGAAAAAATGAAATATACGCTGTAAATACCTCTAAGAGCTCATTTTCTGCCGATGTCGTTGCAGTCATGGCCGGACCGCATAGCCTTATTTTTGCTCATTCGCTGGGATATGGGAAACATTTTGGAATTTTGCCTGTAGCCGGAAGTTTTTACTGCGCCGATAATCTTCTGAATGGAAAGGTTTACACGATGCAAATCAAAAAATTGCCATTCGCGGCGATTCACGGCGACCCCGATGTAAATAATCGCGCCGAAACTCGTTTTGGTCCCACGGCAAAAGTGCTTCCTCTTTTTGAGCGGCACAATTATCGCACTATAGCCGATTTTATAAAAACATCGATTTGGAATTTAAGCGGAGTTTTTAGTCTGATTAAGATTATTGCCGACCCAACTCTCTTTAGGTATGTTTTTAAAAATCTGGCTTACGACATTCCGATAATCGGCAAACGGTTTTTTCTGCGAAGTGTCCGAAAAATCGTACCGATGGCGAAATATAGCTCCCTCCATTACGGCAAAGGCATTGGCGGTATACGCCCGCAAATTGTGAATACAAAAACAATGAAACTTGAAATGGGTGAGGCGGAAATCGTAGGAGACAAAATTCTTTTCAATATTACGCCATCGCCTGGAGCTTCGGTGAGTCTTAAAAACGCCGAACAAGACGCGTTAAAAATCATTAATTTCTTGGGCGATCTTTTTTCATTTGACCAGCAAAAATGGTGTCTAGATACCGGATCAACAATGCTTGAATGCAGAGAATAGATAGTTCATAATAATTAAAGGTCGATGAATTAATAATTTAATTTAAAAAATATGTTTGAACAACTGATACAATACAACGACATCGGGCTTCTGATCCTACGCTTTGCGGTGGCAATAATCTTTATCTATCATGCATTGCCAAAGCTGAAGAATGCCAAAGGCATGGCGCAAATGGTGGGCATGCCCGCGGGCATGGTGTTGATGCTAGGTATGATGGAAATGATTGGGTCGCTGGCGCTAGTCTTTGGTTTCTACGTACAGCTTGTGGCATTGGTTCTCGCCATCATAATGATTGGCGCAATTGGGATGAAGACGATGAAATGGCATGTTCCGTTTGCGGCAATGGATAAAACCGGCTGGGAGTTTGATTTGATTCTTCTTGCCGCCAACATCATCCTTCTTGTGATCGGCGGCGGATCGATTGGAGTTCAATAAAGGGTCAATGGTAATAATTGTTAATTATTGAAATTTACCATTATGCTCATAGAGTTTTACGGGAAAGAATGCCCGCATTGCATCAAAATGATGCCGCTCGCAGAGCGTCTTGAAAAAGATACCGGACTTAAAGTTGAGAAATACGAAGTGTGGCACAACGAGGAAAACGCAAAAAAAATGGAAGGGCACAACAAAGGCCGGTGCGGCGGCGTTCCGTTTTTCATTAATACGGATACCGACGCCATAATCTGCGGCGAGGCTCCTTATGAAGAACTAAAAAAATGGGCTGGGGTGGAATAAGGTCGACCACCTCAAGGAAAAATTAATAAATTAACAATCCAAAAATATATGCAAAACATGAAATCAATGATGATGCCAATGCTGATTCTTCTTGTCCTCGTGATCGCTTCTCTGACGTTCGTGTGGCAAGGAATTGGCATGCAAAGCCAGGTGGCAATTGAGGAAGCGAAGTTCCACGCGTTGCAACAGGATTACTTCATTATGAGTAAGGTGGAGCGTGAAGCAGCGGTAACAGGATCGGAGCTGAATCAAAAACTGGTTCAAATTCAGAATTATCCTTCCGAACTTCTGCGATTGAAGCTTGTCGGCGCTGGGAAAATCCTTACTGGTATTTTCCTTTCGCTTTTGGCGATTGTCTTCCTGCTCTTCATGGTGCCAATTCGCTTGGCAAAATTAATGAAAGAAAATAGGCAATAAAGATCGGAAATAGTAATAATCAACTAAGCAATAAAAAATGTGAACAATCAAAACGATCAAAAAAAGTTTGTCTGCAAGAGCTGTGGTTCGGAGTCGCAAGAAAAAACTGGAACATGCTGTGGCGGGGAGCGAGAAGAAAAGAAAGAAGCAGGCGTATGCCTGGCGTGCAGCTGTCCGTGTGACGAGCACAAAGAACACGCCCACAAATAAAGTGGGTGTGTTCCAGAGATGGTAAGATACGGCATAATGTCAGACATAAATATAAAACAGTTGAATAATGCCCAGAATTGAAGTCGGCGGTATTGATCAACAACGGATTAAGGACTTCATCTCTCGTTATCAGAACAGAGGCCCGGAAAACGTAAATGTCCCACAGGGTCATTTAAGATAATTACCATGAAGAAAACTTATCTTTTTATAATCATTGCAGTAATTGTTGTGGCCATCGGCTGGTTGGCAGTTTCAAGAACGGGGCAAAGTCCGAGCACATCTTCAACTGGAGATACAGCCACGCCAAACAAACAAGAAGCTCAATTAGAAAAGGCGCCAAATTTCAGCCTGCAAGATTACAACGGCAAAACGGTAAATCTCTCAGATTTTGCCGGCAAACCGCTCGTGATAAATTCCTGGGCCGCGTGGTGTCCGTTTTGCAAAAAAGAATTGCCTGATTTTGCTGCCGCTCAAAAAGAATTCGACGACAAAGTTGTCATTATTGCCATTGATCGGTCAGAATCGCTCGCAGTCGCGAAGGGCTATACCGATCAGCAAAGCATTACAGATAATCTGATTTTCCTGCTTGATCCGTCCGATTCGTTCTATCGGTCTATCGGAGGATTTTCCATGCCAGAAAGTATCTTTGTGGATAAAAATGGTAATATTGTTGACCATAAGCGCGGACCGATGGATATAAATGAAATGCGCGAAAGAATTAATAAACTTCTGGCCTCATGAAATTAATCTTTGTCTATAATTCAGTTCGCTTCTTATTTCCCATACCGAAATCAACAAGGCTAAGAATGTCGAGGAATTAGTAGAAATCGTAAAGCGTTTTCTGCCTAAACAACAGTGATATGGAAAATCTCGCCTTCACCCTGGATATCATCGGGAAAATCATGATCGCCTACACCGCGATCTCCGTTCATGGCTATGTCTCCAGAGAGCATAGAATTGACAGAACAGTATTCAGGGCGATGAGACGCGAAAAGATTGTGGGCATTCTGGGAATTTTATTTATGATCGCCGGATACATCGTCCATATTTTGAGATAAATAATATGAAAGATAAACCGCAAAAAAGTAATATACCGACCATTCTTGTCGTTTTTGGTATAAGCGGCGACTTGGCAACGCGGAAGATTATTCCGTCGCTTTGGCGACTCTTTGAGCAGGGCCTTTTGGGAGATCGTTTTTCTGTTATCGGATTCTCGCGCGGCGATATGTCAAATGACAATTTCAAATCATCCATAGCGTCCGCGGTTCGCAATAAGAGCAGTTCGGAAATACGCGATGAGAAACTTTCCCGCTTTGTGGAGCTCCTCTCGTATCATACAGGCAAGTTTGAAGACGCCGCGGCATTTCGCACTCTGGCACAATCCATTGAGGCGTTGGAAAAATCATGGGGCGTCTGCGCAAACAAGCTTTTTTACCTTGCTGCGCCGCCAGCAACCTATAAGCCAATTTTTGAAAATTTAGCGGGCGTGAAGCTGAATTTGCCCTGTGGCGGCAAGCTTGGGTGGAGTCGCCTGCTTATTGAAAAACCCTTCGGCACGGATTTGGCGAGCGCGCGAAACTTGCAGTTCCTTCTCTCGACATACTTTAAAGAGGAACAGCTGTACCGCATAGATCATTACCTGTTTAAGGAAATTGTTCAGGGGATAGAAAATTTCCGTTTCTCTAATAATCTTTTTGAGAACACTTGGGACAATACAACCATTGAGCGCATAGATATTCGGCTTCACGAATCCATAGGAGTTGAGGGACGCGGCGGTTTTTATGATACGGTCGGCGCGTTACGCGATGTCGGCCAAAATCACCTGCTTGCGATGCTTGCAACCTTGCTTATGGAGCATCCTGCTCGCGGCAATTCCGAAACGATCCGTGAGAATCGCGCTCGTGTTTTAAACGCTCTCCCTTCATGGACGGAAGATTCAATTCAAAAAAACACTTTCCGCGCCCAATACAAAGGGTATCTCGAAGTAGGCGGCGTGCGCGAACATTCAGCCACTGAAACATACTTTGCTTTGAAGACCGAACTCACCGATCTTCGTTGGAATAGCGTGCCGATTTTTATGGAGGCAGGAAAACACCTGCATGAGGCGCGTAAAGAGATTATCGTTACTTTGAAACATCCTAAAGAATGCCTTTTGTGCGAAGTGGGCCGGCACCGGCCAAACCAAATAGTATTCCGTCTCGAACCGAACGATGAAATCATTATCTATTTCTGGACAAAAAAACCAGGGTTTGATCGCATTTTGGAAGAACGTGAATTTTCATTTTTTCTCTACAAAAAGGAGGTAAAAATTCAGTATGTAGAGGAGTATGCGAAAGTGCTGTACGCAGCAATAAGGGGCGAGCAGACATCTTTTGTTTCACCGAACGAAATTGAAGCGGCGTGGAAATTTACCGACCCCATTGAGCGGGCCTGGGGCAAAAACAGCGTGCCTCTCGCAATATACGATGCTAATACAACGCCGTCCCCGTCGTTTTTGGAGCTTCTTCCCGATATGGAGAAAGAGCGGCAGTCGTACACGGGAACGATCGGCGTTGTTGGGTTGGGCAAGATGGGCGGGAACCTCTCTCGGCGGCTGCTTTCCAAGGAGTGGCGGGTTGTTGGTTTCAATGAAAGCGCTCTCGCCACGCACGAGCTTGAATCGGAAGACTTTACCGGCGCGTATTCTCTCAAAGAACTTGTCGCGGCATTGCCAAAGCCGCGCATAGTATGGCTTATGGTGCCGGCTGGAAAGCCGGTTGACGAAGTGATCTTTGGCAAAGACGGACTGACAAATTATTTAGATAAAGGCGATATCGTTATAGATGGGGGGAATTCGTTTTACAAAGATGCGATCATGAGATTTAAGAAGTTAAAGAAGCGAGGCATTCATTTTATTGATGTTGGCGTATCTGGCGGGCCCGAAGGAGCGAGATCAGGAGCTTCTCTTATGATTGGCGGTGATAAAGAAATTTTCCAAAAACTGGAACAGCTTTTTTACGATCTTTCTATAAAGGGCGGCTATCAATTTTTTGAAGGAGCTGGAGCGGGGCATTTTGTTAAAATGGTGCATAACGGCATTGAATACGGCATGATGCAGGCAATTGCAGAAGGGTTTACTATTCTCAAAAAAGCAAAATATAAGCTGAATCTCGCACAAGTATCCGATATCTATAATCATGGAAGCGTCATTGAATCTCGTCTGATTAGCTGGCTGAAGAAGGCATTTGAGGCTGGTGGCAATGATTTAAAAGAGATATCTGGGTCGGTCGGCCATACTGGCGAAGGCGAGTGGACGATAAAAACAGCCAAAGAATTAAAAGCCCAAACGCGAGTGATTGAAGAAGCTTTGCGATTCAGAATCAAATCAGAGCGAAACCCCACCTACACTGGGAAAATTTTATCAGCATTACGCGAACAATTCGGCGGTCATAAGGTAAGAAACAACCAAAAATAACTATGAATATAGATCACCCACAAATTAAAGAACTTGAATACGACTATATCACCGACGGCATTTACATCGGCACAAACCAGTGTTGCCAAACACACTTTGACGAAGAGTTGAAAAAAGAAGGCATAACGGCAGATATTTCTTTAGAGGAAGATCGGCTTGATGCGCCGTTCGGAGTTGATTTCTATGTATGGATACCCGTGAAAAATCACACTGCGCCAAAGTATGACCAATTAGAGTTTGGCATTTCCGTTTTGGAGAAGTTGATCTCAATGGGCAGAAAAGTATATGTGCATTGCAAAAATGGTCATGGGAGAGCACCAACGCTTGTTGCCGCGTACCTCATTAGGAAAGGTAAAAATTCGGCAGAGGCAGAAGTATTTATAAAATCCAAGCGTCCTACGATGCATTTGGAGAATACGCAACGCCAAGCATTGTCCGCCTTCGCTAAAGCTATGGCGGATAAAGAGGATTTTAGCGAACAATAACTATGGAATTTTCACTTATCATCCCCTCATTCATAGCTGGCATTCTCACTTTTCTTGCCCCCTGCACGTTGCCTTTGG